>CAMDMY010000005.1 GCA_945902775.1 Chryseobacterium gleum
CCCTTTAAAGTAAAGGCGAGTTGAAAAATAACAATCGTTAGACCGACAAAACCTAAATTAATTAAGACTTGCATAAACGTATTGTGCGTCATTTTACCAGCATACGTATTCGTACTTTGAAAAGAATCAGTGTAATCTATCCGCATAAATCCAAAGCCAAATAATGGTTCTCTTGGTAATCCTTCATTTATAAGTGCAGTCCAAAAAGGCAATCGTCCAGTCATACTCAAAACCTCTTCCATCCTGGAACTATCTCCATCTTTAAAGATAATTTTATTGACAGCAATTGGCATGATTACTATTAAAGCAGCAACCATCGCTATTTTAATCTTCACATTCGAAATACCTTTCATATGATAACCAATAATTAAGAATGCACCAATTAAAGATGATCGTGAACCGGTTTCATACAAGGCATAAAATAAAATTAGAATTTTAATAATGGTAAAAACGCGTTGATGTTTACGATACAAATCAAAAATTAATCCAGCTACACCTAGTCCTGACAACATTCCTAACTCGTTCGGATTCATCATATACCCACCTAAACGAGCCTCTTCTCCTCCATTCGTCAAACGATAAAAAACATCCGGATTTACCCACATTCCGATAACAAAAATCAACATTAAGTAAAAGACAGCATCTCCTAAAAGATTAGAATAAGTCGTTTTATGTTCTGGGAAGTACTTATCGAGTAGAAAAATACTTTTGACAAAAAAATAGCAGAAGAATAAAGTTTGAGAGGTCATAAAGAGCTGAAGTGCGCTATAACCAACATCTGTACTCCAAAGCAAAGAAACAAAACCTAGTGTCAGATAACCCACATATAAAATAGGAGAAAGAATATTTTTCCATTTCAATGTATCAACTGCACCGTATTCTAAAATTCGATTATAAATAGCATATGTTGCAAATAATACACCTACCCTTCCAACAACCTTGATACCCCTTGTAATAACGATATTTTCACTCCATGTAAAAAAACACCCCGTCATTAAAAACAGAACAATAAATAATTGCCAATTGATTTTTTTTAAAAACGCAGTATTATCTGTCATATTTATATTTTATAAAGGATATCAAAATTTTCGACTACCTTTTTCCAATTAAAAGCTTCTTTTACCATTTTTTGAGCATTCAATTGAATTTCAGTTATTTCATTCTTTTGCCAAAAATCATATAATTTCTCAAAAGCATCTGTCAATTCTGAAACATTTTCATCTTTAATTGAAATTCCTGAGTTAAATTTATTGACATAAGAAGTAACATTCGTCGCATTTGTCACAACACAAGGCACACCAAAACTTGCAGCTTCAAGAACAGCGGTCGGTAAACCCTCGTTGCGAGAACAATGAACAAAAATAGACATCTGCTGAATTAATTCATTTTTCTCATCGGCAAATTTACTCCCAAAAAGAACTACTTCATTTTCAATATGTTTCTCTTTTATTATTGATTCTAGTTTACTTTTCTCTTCACTATCGCCAATAATCCAGAGTTTCGTATTGTTAACTTTTGCTTTAAATTGTCCAAAAGCTTCTACTAGCAAATCCAATCCTTTGGTGTAAATATCCAAACGCCCAACAAATCCAATAATAAAGTCTGCAGATTTACTATCCTTATTTAACTCAAAATCAACACTTTCAAATCCATATGGAATTAAAAAAGATTTTGTATTCGGGAAAACACAATTCAATCCTTCAATTTCGCTTTCTCCTAACGAATGAATTTTAGAAACTTTTTGAAGCATCTTTTTTTCGAAAAACTGAAAATACAACTTTTTCATTTTTCCATTTCTATTCATAGCAATCGTATTATACGCTCCATGTGGAGTTAATACAAAAGGTATAGAATGTTTATATAAAAAAGTCGCAAGAGTACTATAAATAGGAACCCAACCTCCGTGAATATGAATAATCGCCTTTCCTTTTATCGATTTTAAATCATCTTTTAACTTTTTATCAATTTTAAAAGGATTTCTAAAGGCTTGAAATAAACGTGTTTCAAAATTACGTTCACCATAATTATGTTCAGTATTTTTGGAAATTCCCCAAATTGAAACTTTTCTTCCGGCAATAGCTTGTTGGGTCGTTAATTGATAAACAACTTTATTCACCCCGTTCATTCTGTCGGGATTCGCCTTTCCAAGTATCAAGTGAATTATTTCCATAATACAAATTTATGCTTAATCAAAATAATTTGCCAATAGGTTAAAACTATTAATTGTGAGACGATTAAACCAGCAACTGCACCATTTATTCCCCAATTTTTTAATAAATAATCAAAAGAAAAAAGACTAAAGAAAAACGATAATAAGGATCCTACAAAAAACACTCGATTTAAAATAAGTAATCGAATCGAAAGTCGAATCGGATACCCAATAAAAATGAAAGCATACAAAATAACCATTCCCTTAACAATATAGGAATAACTCAAGTACTTTTCACCTCCCGATAAACGCATGACTTGTTCAGAAAAAACAAATAAAACAAGTAAGACTACCCCAAAAAGAAAACCTGATTTTTTTGTAATTGAATTTAAATACAATTTTGCTTTAGTTGCTGATTCATTATATTTTACTGAAGCTTGAGGTAAAACATAATTCTCAAATGTTTGTAAAACAAGATTTAAAATTCCAAATAAAGATTGTACCAATCTGAAAGCTCCTAAAGCTGCAACACCTAAATATACACCTGAAGTTACAATAAATAAATTACTCGCCCACCACTGCGTTAATGTTGTTAATAATAACCACTTACCCTGTTCTAAATGAAGTTTTAAATAATCGGCCCAACGATTTATATTATTAAAATTTGGTCGTAATAAAAAAACAGAAATTAATAAACTTGGCAAATAAGAAAGTCCAAAAAGTAACACAATAGTATTCAATGAATTAACAGAAGTATACCAAGCAAATGCTAAGATCGAAAGATGCAATGAAGTAGTTACAAAATCAATTAAAAAACTTAAAATAACAGTTCCTTTTGCTAGAAATAACTTACGAGAATAATCGTGCATAATAAATCCAACAAAAAACAAAAGTGCATTTTCACTTAAGTGTTTAATAGAGGATAAAAATTTAAAATCTGCTTTAATTGTAATTAATAAAAGGAATGTAATGAGGGTAACCAAAACGATTTGACTCCAGACATTAAAAGAAACATACCCTTTTTTATCTTCCATTTTTTCTAATGAAACTTGGAAAGGTTGAATAATGACAGAATTTAACAAACTTACAACCGCATAATTAAATAAGGCGAAAGAAGAAAAAACACCAAAGTCAAAGGGAGATAAAATAAAACGTGCAAGAATAATTGTGATTAAAAAACTACCACCACTAAAAACCGCTTGATCAAGAAGAACAATTGCATTTTTATTAAGTAATCTTTTCATTTGAAAGTTTTATTTTCTTTAAAAAGTTAAGAACATATTGAAAATACTTACTTTTTTTATTTGTAATTAAGGCAAATTCTTTCAATAAACTTGGTGTATAATCAAAACGATTTAATACATAAAACATAGATGGAAATTTATATTCCTCTTTCATTATTTCTAATTCTCCTACTCGTTTTTTAGGTGTTATTCTAGAGTCTAAAACAATCAAATTAACATCAACCATTGTCATCAATAATTTTGCCTTTGATTCTGTTATCAGACTCTCATTTAACATAATAACTAAATCATATTCCTTTCTCAATTCATCGAAATAATCCTTCATTTTAGTCGATGTAAATCTATTAAACGAAGAATGTGAAAGTGTTTTAATTTCAAGATTATCGACAACTATTGCATCTTTCATTTCAGATTCTTTGAAATACTTGAATTGGTTGTCTACGTCTAAAAGTAATACTTTACGTTCTTGAGAAGCAAAAGCTTGCGCTAAATAAAAGGCATTAAAATAAGCTCCATCCATAAATTCAAATGATGTAAAACCTAAAATTGTATTATCTTTCGCTAAACCTTTAATATCTAATTCTATAGCTTCTTTCAAAAAATGTTTTGCTCTCTCATTTCTATTTTGCAATTTCGGAGTTAAAAGTGCTACTGGTATTGTTGAACTCGATTCAATAGTATACACATCATTCACTTTCGCTTTCAATGAGTGAATTATAAAAATCAAAAAGATTGCCGAAAACATTCCCAACATTGCTGCAACAATTGTTATAATAGTTCTATTAGGAGAAACAGGATCTTGCGGAATTTCACCAGGTGAAATTATTTTATGAAAAGCTATTTTTGCGGCGGCAGCAATTTCAGCTTCAATTTTCTTTTCATTTAAGAAATTATAGGTTTGTTGATATATGTTAAATTCTCTATTTAAATCGCTTAAAACTCTTTCTTTCTCTGGAACACCAATAAATACAGATTCCGCTGTGGCAATTTCGCGTGCTAATTTTAGACTTTTAGTTTCAAGATTTTTACGTGTATTATTGATACTTTCTAATAAATAAGCTTTCAAATCATCAATTTTTGCATCAATGATTTTTACACGCTCATCATTTTTTGTAAAAACTAATAATAAATCTTTTTTAGTTGACTGTAAATCCTTTATTTTTTTGATGATTTCTGTCGAAAGAAGATCTGTAAAAGCCTCAAAATTAGGTGCTAAATCAAGGAAGTGATCTTTTCCTTCTTTTAAATACTTATTCAATTCTCGAATCGCTTCTAAACTCATTTTCAAGTTTGTTTGCTGAATTTTCAACTCAGAAACTTTTCTTAAATCCGTTTCAGTTTCTTGAACAATATTCGTAATACGCATTGTATCACGGTATGTTTGAATATGATCTTCTGATTTTGCAATTTTTGTAATCGTTTGATCTATTTGTCCTTCAAGAAATCTAACAGTTAAATGGGCTGCCTTATATTTCGTTTCGATGTAATCTTCAATATATGCTTCTGCAATTTTATTTACGATTCTAGAAACTTTCTTTGGGTTGGAATTTTTATAAGTGATCCGAATAACTGGTACATCTTTATCAACAGGAGTAATAGTTAAATTTTTAGAAATGTTTTTATATATTCTTTGGGGACTATAAAATGAAAATTTATATCTATCCTCGATCTTTAAGTTAGGATTTGCTCTACAAATTGAATCGTTTAGAGAAATGAAAAATGTTCCTATTTCAGTCCGAACAATATCTCCTAATTCACCTTTAATCTTCTTCTTTGTAGTTGGTAAAGTAAACTCAAACTGTTTTTTGTTTAGTAAATAAATCTCAAAATCTTTATCATACGCTTCATCCTTCAAATTATAAAACTTAACATTAAAAGGAGAGTTATCATATAATTCCACTGATTTAATTTTTCCAACCCTATATATTTCAACATTAAAATCTAATTCTTGTACAACTTTATCAATAAGTACTTGCGATTTTAGCACTTCAATTTCAGCTGCAATTTTATTTGCACTAGAAAAAACATCTAACTCTTTGAATAAGTTATTACTAGGTACTCCCTCATCTAAATCAGCTAATTTTAATTTCGAAGTACTTTCATACATGGCTGTAGTGTAATTCAAATAAATTTTAGCCAAAAAGACACTTATTATCATAAAAAAAATGATAATTGGTAATCCTCTCCAATAAGGCCTTAATGATCTAAAACTATCGTGCATTTACATTATTTTTTCAGCAAACCAAACAATACCGCGATACTTGAAACAGTAGAAGTAAATGGTACAATTGTAGAAATTCGCTTATCAAATTCTTTATTACGTTTTGAAGGAACAATAACTATATCGCCTGGATATAATTGAATATTTTTACTTATTAAATCTCCAGAATTTTTAAGATTAATATTTTCAACTAAAACAGAGTCTCCAAAAGGACGAAGTACTTTAACATATTTTAAATTAGCATAAAATTCAAATCCACCTGCTCTAGAAATTACTTCTAACAAATTGTTTTTTTCTTTATCTACAATCATTGTTTGAGGAGTTCTTACTTCACCCATAACCGTAATTTCTTTGTTCAATACTTTTACATCAACGATTGGATTCAATACCCAAACACCAAAATAAGATTTCAATGTGTCTTTCAATTGAATTAATGATAATCCCTCAACTTTTTTTGTTCCAATTTTCGGAATCTCAACATTACCATTTGCATCAACCAAAAGCCATTTTCCATAAACTTCATTTGAACTATAAACTCCATAAATTGAACCAACAGAAAGTTCATCTTGTCCCCAAACACTTATGTTTAATTTATCATTCTTACGAATCAAATATTGATACTCTTTTTTGTAAGCAAATGCAGAATCTAATGATAGGATACTCGCTTTTCTATCTGCCTTGGGCTCCATAAAAAGATTAGATGTTTTACAGGCAAGTAAAACAAAAAAAATAGATATAAAGAAAAATAACTTCATTGGATTCTTTTAAAAATACGTTGAAAAAATCCTGGCTTTGTAGCTTCCGTCAATTCTTTTATTTGAATAATTTTCTTCAAAACTTCTTCAACGTTTTTCATATCATCTTCTCCTTTTTTCAGATAATCAAACCCTCCATCTTTTAAGAAATCTACTGCTGTCTGAACTTCTTCTTGTCCTGATATCATAACAACAAAAATATTTGGATCAAAGCGTTTAATTTTATTTAAAACTTCGCTTCCATTCAAAGAATCCATATAATAATCAAGAAAAATGATATTTGGCCTTAAACTCAAATCCGTTAAACATGCTTCACCATTTTCATAAGTAGATACATCTTCACAGCCAATGCTTAATAGATATTTTTTTAAAAGATTAAGATAAACGATATTATCCTCAACCACAAAAATCTTTAAATCATTCATTTTAAAACAAATAGTAATAGTAGGGATTTTAAACTTTTTTAATTTGCCCCAATAACAAATATATTAAAATTATTCCAAATCTATCCAATCCAACCTTGAGAACCTTTCGACATCAAAAAGTGAATAAAAAAATAAACCTGAAAAATGAAATTGATTGATATAAAAGAAATTAGATAAAATCGACTCCATTTTTTGTTTCTAATCTTGATTAAAAAGAACAATAATAAATAAATTGAAACCAAAACATACTTTAAAAAAGCTTGAATATGAACGTATGATCCAAATAATAACCAATAAAACAAAAACAAAATAAAAATAAAGAGTATTTGTTTTGATGAAAAATAAAATGATCCTTCTAAATAATATTTTACTACTAGAAATATAAATGGCACTGCAAACACAAACCGATTTAAACTGAACAAACTTCCACCTCTAAAAATTAAAACCATAAACGTTATCCCTCCCAAATAAGACAACGAAAGAACTATCTCTCTAGGCAAAACAATGTTTTTATATTTTTTAAATTTAAGTAATATAAAAAGCAAAAATAGTCCAGAAAGAAGTCCGAAAATCAATGCAATTCCATCAAAGCGGACGATCATATTTCCTCCCCAAGATGTCAGTGGTAATTTGGGGAATTGCAATTCATTTCCCCAACCTTGCTGCACACTGAAAAATTCAAACCAATTACCTGTGAATTGATATTGATAGAATGCTACTAGAATTATTCCTAATAAACACACAGAAATATAACCTACCAATCGAGATAAAAAATATTTTAAATCTTTGTAATCGTACATTTCAAGAATCAATAAAGAAGGTAATAAAACGGTAAATGAAGGTCTAGAAAGTGTACATAAAAGTAAACCTACAAGCACTTGGTAAAACTTTTCATTTTTAACACCTAAAATCAATAGTGTTGAACTCAAAAAAAACAGTGATTCAGAATAAGGCAAATAATAAAAAACAGCGCTTGGAACACTTAAATAAAGAGCTAATTCTAAACTAGTTAACTTCATTTTCGAAATTAAAAAATAAACTGAAGAAAAATAAAGGAGTGCATTTAAAATTACAATTCCAAAAACATTCAAATGTGTGAGTTTCCAAACTAAAGGAAATAATGGAAAAAAAGCAACTAAAAAACCTTGATACCCCTCATTTTTAATTGTGAAATAATGCGCTGCATCCCAATTTAAAAAATGTCTTTCAGAAAATAAATCAGGAAAAAAAGTAAACTTCAAAATAAATAAAACAACTAGAAATCCTAGAATATAAATCCCAATTACTGTATTTTCTTTCAATTTTAATTTCATTTTTTCACTTTAGAATTAAAAATTAACAAGTATGTAAATTAGCTTGAAATATTAATTTTAAATTTTAACAAAACTAAACTAAATTTATAAATAAAAAATAATCTATATTTGGATACAAACATTCAGTTAAAATGAAAAATATTGTAGTACCTATACTTGTTATTTTAGTATCATTTAACTCTTTCTCTCAAAAAGAATGCTCCTCACTTAAATCAAATCATGTTTTTTTAAAAAGTAATACACTTTCTATTGATTTAATTAAAGAAACAGAGAAATACGATGTCCATTTTTATAATCTAGATCTTTCGTTAACAAACCTAAACACTCTCATTTCTGGAACTGTTGAATTTCATGCGACTACAACTCAACCTTTGGATTCTATTTTATTTGAATTATTCAATACCCTAACAATTACAGAAATCAGACTGAATGGACTACCTACTAATTTTAAAAGAAAAGATAGCTATGTAAAAGTTGTTGCTAATTTAAACGCAAACAATTCTTTCATCCTTTCTATAGACTACAATGGACTGCCCCCAACAAACGCAACCAATCCGATGGGGGGAGCAGGATTAACGAGCAAAATAGAAACAAATTACAACACACAAGTAACTGCTTCTTTATCAGAACCTTTTTCTGCTTACGAATGGTGGCCTTGTAAACAATCATTAACAGATAAAGCAGATAGTTGTGAAATAAAAATTACAGTTCCTTCTAACTGTAAAGCTGGATCAAATGGAATTCTAAAAAACACAATAGATCTCGGCAATGGAAAAACGAGGTATGAATGGAAACACAATCATCCTATTGACTATTATTTAATATCTGTTGCAGTTGCTGAATATGTTGATTATTCAATTTATACAAAACCGATTGGTTCAGCTGGTCCTATTTTAATTCAAAATTACATTTATAATGATCCAAAATGCTTAACAGACAACAAATCAAACATTGATGCTACTGCCGATTACATCGAATTGTTTTCAGATTTATTTAGTCTTTATCCGTTTCATAATGAAAAATATGGACATTGTTTAGCACCAATTGGAGGTGGGATGGAGCATCAAACCATGACAACACAAAGTAATTTCAACAAAAATCTGACAGCTCATGAACTTGGTCATCAGTGGTTTGGAAATAATGTCACGTGTGGATCTTGGGCAGACATATGGGTAAATGAAGGGTTTGCAACATATGCTCAATATTTAATGCTCGAAAATTTACATCCAAATGAAAGAAAATATCAAATGGAAGAATATCACAGCAAAGTTCTAGAAGACATTATTGGCAGAGTTTATTTAAACAAGGACACATTAAATCCCAATCGAATATTTGATTATCGATTAACCTATGCTAAAGGCGCTTCTATAATTCATACCTTCAGATTTATTATGAATAATGATTCGCTTTTCTTTAAAGCATTGCAAAATTATCAAAATCAATTTAGAGGAAAAACAGCTACTGGATTAGATGTGAAAAAATGCTTCGAAGATGTTTCTGGAATTGATTTTACAAATGCATTTAATGAATGGTACTTTGGAGAAGGATACCCCTCATATAAGATTAAATGGAATATAATAAACAACGATTTATCACTCGAAATAGATCAGTATCCCTCATACTTGTATACCACTCCTAAATTTACTAATCCATTAGAAATAAGCTTTTATAGAAAGAACCAAAGCGACACAACTATTCGATTCAATATCAATGAATTACAAAACTATTATTTACTACCTAACATTGGAAAAGTAACTGATGTTAAACAAATTGACCCGAATAATTGGATAGTAAATAAAAATGATACAATTATTTACGAACCTTGGTTTGAAGTTTTTCCACCTAACTATTCATCTGAAGATAATTTAATTAAAATATCGCCTAATCCAACTTCTGGATTGGTAAACATTATTGCTAAAAGTCCTGGACTTCATCATTTAATTTTAAACGATTCTAAAGGTAAAATAATCTACGAAAATGACTTTATCAAAGATATTGATCTAGATATTTCTAAAATGGCAGCTGGAATATATTTTGCATTTATTAAATCTGAATATGGAATAACACAATGTAGAAAAATAGTGAAAGATTAACTATTTATGATTAACCAACTCAAACAATTTAAAATCATTCGGTCAATAAAATAGTATACTTTTGTCTAGCTTCATTCCTCGAGCAAGCATTAAAATGCCACCATTCTGTAGTTATATTTTTAAATCCTTGCGATTCCATAACTTTTCTCAATAGTTTACGATTTTCAATTTGGTCGATAGTTAATTCTCCACTTGCTAAAAATTGTTCTTCCAATCTTGGATAGGCAATTTGTCGAATATCATCGTAACCAGCCCCCATATCCAAAGGATTCCCATTTACATCACTAATTGTTAAATCAACAGCAGCACCGTAATTATGAATACTGCCACTCACTGGATTTGAAACAAATTTGGTTCGCTCTTCAAAAGGAATCGAATCCAATGCATCCCACATTTTTTGTTGAATACTTAACGGTCGAACAGCATCATATATTAACAGATGTAATTTAGGATTTTGCTTTGACAAAAATGATTGGCATTTACTCAATTTTTCAGCTATATCCTTTTGAAGAAAGGCGGATTTTAATCGATTATATAATTTAATATGCATAAAATTGTCAGTCGTAGCATATTTCAAATCCACTAAAATAGTCGAATTCAATTCTTTGATGTCTATTAAATTTGACTGTTTTAATAATGAATCTTTTAATTTATGGTTTTGTTTCTTACCTTCAATTTCTTGCAAAGAATCAAGTAAATCTAAATTATCATCGTTGCACTTTGAACAATATTTGGGTGTATTATTTTCACAAGAACTTAAAGTGAGAATAAAGTATGAAAATACTAAAAGTGAAATAAAACCTCTAAACATTTTTATTGAATAACCTTTACAAAAATAGTATTAATCAATCGTTTGATACTTTTTTTTAATATAATAATGAACATACAATTAACGGAAGAAGATAATAATTGGCTAAATAATAAGATTTCATTATTGATTATGAAGCCTTAATAAATCTATTTATCAACCTAGAAGGTTTATTTCTAACAATTCATTTAAAATTCAAACTTTATCCATAAATTTGAATCAAAATTAAATTTATATGCCAAAAATTTCTCAAAAAGCAATTGATATGCCTGCTTCACCGATTCGTAAATTGGTACCTTATGCAGAAACAGCAAAAAAACAAGGTAAAATTGTTTACCATTTAAATATTGGTCAACCAGATATAGAATCTCCTCAAGTAGCACTTGATGCGATTAAAAATATGGATAGAAAAGTGATTGAATATAGTCACTCTGCTGGTTTTGAGTCTTATAGAACAAACTTAGCTGCTTACTACCAAAAAACTGGAATCAATGTAAACGCTGAAGATATTTTGATCACAACAGGTGGTTCTGAAGCTTTGATTTTTGGTTTTATGACTACTTGTAACATTGGTGATGAAGTAATTATTCCTGAGCCTTTCTATGCTAATTATAACGGTTTTGCTGTAACTGCTGGAATCAATGTTGTTCCTGTAACAGCTACAATTGAATCAGGTTTTGCATTACCTCCAGTTGAAGAAATTGAGAAAAAAATCACTTCTAAAACGAGAGCAATCGTTATTTGTAACCCAGGAAATCCTACAGGTTATTTATATTCAAAAGCTGAATTAGAGCAATTACGTGATTTAGTTAAAAAACACGATTTATTCTTATTCGCTGACGAAGTTTACCGTGAATTCTGTTATGATGGAGCTATTCCATTTTCAGTAATGAATTTAGAAGGTATTGACGAAAACGTTATTATGATTGATTCTGTTTCTAAACGTTATTCAATGTGTGGAGCTAGAATTGGTGCATTAATTACTAAGAACAAAGAAGTAATGGCTGCCGCTTTAAAATTCGGTCAAGCTCGTTTATCACCTCCTACTATAGATCAAATCGCTTCTGAAGCTGCATTAAATACTCCTCAATCATATTTCGATAATGTTGTTGCTGAATATGTTGAAAGAAGAAACATTATGGTTCAAGGTTTAAACAGTATTCCTGGTGTTTATTGTCCAAATCCTAGTGGAGCTTTCTATTGTGTTGCTAAATTTCCAGTGGATGATGCTGAAAAATTCTGTCAATGGTTATTAGAAGATTTCGAATTTGAAGGTCAAACAGTTATGATGGCACCTGCAAATGGTTTCTACTCAACTAAAGGAGCTGGAAAACAAGAAGCACGTATTGCTTATGTATTGAACCAAGATTCATTGAAAAAAGCAGTTATTTGTTTAGGTGAAGCGTTAAAAGTATATCCTGGACGTACTGTTGATGCAGAAATTTTGTCATCTAGTAACTAAAATACGGCAAGGCAAGGCAAGGCAGAGCAGAGCAGACAAAGGAGACGTGATGAATCACGTCTTTACAAAACGCCATTCGATTTTCGGATGGTGTTTTTTTTGTTTCATTATTTTATTTCGTTTTTAAAAAACGAATACCAAAAAAGAAAAAACCCACCTAAACTACCTATCTTATAGGACTTTACGAAATAATAATATTTTTAACTTTCTGAAACAAATGTTACTTAAGAAACAAATTAAAAAGCCTAATTTCACATTATAAACAAACAAATAATGGAACTTTTAGGATTTTTAACTGCAATTATAATCGGGATTATTCTCGGTATTTTAGGCGGGGGTGGTTCTATTTTAAGTGTTCCTATTCTAGTATATTTATTTAACATAGAACCAACTAAAGCTACAGCCTACTCTCTATTTATTGTTGGAGTTAGTAGTTTAATTGGCGTTATTCCAAAATACAAAAGGGGACTTGTTCATATAAAAACGGCACTTGTATTTGGAACTCCAGCACTTATTTCCGTATTTATAACTCGAAGTTTTTTAATTCCATCAATACCAAATGAAATTATTACAATATCAAGTTTTGTAATCACAAAAGCATTTTTAATAATGATTGTTTTTGCTTTACTGATGATTGCCGCCTCGTTCTCTATGATTCGAAAATCCGTCGATTATTCTTTAAAAATAGAAGATATTACCATAACCAATTACTCCTCGATTGTTATTCAAGGAATTTTACTAGGTTTATTAACTGGTTTTGTAGGTGCAGGAGGTGGTTTTTTAATAATACCAGCATTGGTATTTAGATGTAAATTACCTATGAAAATGGCTGTAGGTACATCTTTATTAATTATTGCTGCTAATTCAATAATTGGTTTCGTGGGTGATTTATCTATTTCTAGTCAACTTATAAATTGGAAACTTTTAATTATCTTTACAACACTTGCTATTTCTGGTATTTTCATAGGAAACTATCTTACAAAATTTATCGATAGCAACAAATTAAAAAAAGGATTTGGTTGGTTTATTTTAATTGTAGGGTCGTATATAATTATTCATGAATTAACTACTATTTAAAAAAAAACGAAATGAAAGTAGAACAAATATATACAGGTTGTTTAGCACAAGGTGCTTATTTCATTCAATCTGAAGGAGAAGCAATTGTTATTGATCCATTAAGAGAAATTCAACCATATATCCAAAAAGCAAAAAACGAAAATGTTAAAATAAAATACGTTTTAGAAACACATTTTCATGCTGATTTCGTTAGTGGTCACATCGATTTAGCAAAAGAAACGGGAGCTAAAATCGTTTTTGGTCCAAATGCGAAAACTAATTTTGAAGCGCACATTGCACAAGATGGTGAAATTCTAAAAATTGGAAATGTAAGAATTAAAGTCTTACATACTCCTGGTCATACAATGGAGTCAACATCGTATTTATTATTCGACGAAAACGGAAAAGAATATGCCCTTTTCAGTGGGGATACTTTGTTTATAGGAGATGTTGGTCGACCTGATTTAGCTGCAAAATCACATTTAACGATTGAAGATTTAGCCGGACATTTATACGATTCATTAAGAACTAAAATAATGAGCTTACCAAATGATGTTTTGGTCTATCCTGCTCATGGTGCTGGTTCTGCTTGTGGAAAAAATATGAGTAAAGAAACTTTTGATACACTTGGACATCAAAAAGAAGTGAATTATGCGCTTCGAAGTGATATGTCAAAACAAGAGTTTATTTTAGAAGTAACGAATGGATTATTACCTCCTCCCTCCTACTTCCCTAAAAATGTTCTGATGAACAGAGAAGGGTATAATAATATTGAAGAAGTCATCAAAAAAGGTACAAAAGCACTTTCACCAGCTGAATTTGAAATCGTTGCAAATGAAACAAACGCATTGATTTTAGATGTCAGAAATCAAGCAGATTTTGCTAAAGGGTTTATTCCAAATTCTATTAACATTGGAATTGATGGTAGCTTTGCTCCTTGGGTAGGTTCTTTGATTACTGACATTAAACAAGAAATTTTACTAGTAACAGATGAAGGACGCGAAGAAGAAACAGTAATTCGTTTAGCTCGAGTTGGATACGATTTTGCTATTGGATATTTAAAAGGAGGATTTGAAGTTTGGAAATCTGAAAATAGAGAGATAGATACAATCAACTCGATTCCTGCTACAGAATTCATTGATATATATAAAAAAGACAGCAATGTTTCGATTTTAGACGTTAGAAAAACAGGAGAATTTCTATCTGAACATATCGTAGATGCAATCAATTTACCGTTAGATTATATCAACGATGGAATTGCTTCAATCGACAAAAACAAAACATATTATGTTCATTGTGCAGGAGGCTATCGTTCAATGATTTACCTTTCAATTCTTAAATCAAGAGGATATGAAAATTTAATCAATATTGAAAGTGGATACAAAACAATCGTTTCTGATGAAGATGTGAAACGAACAGAATATGTTTGTCCAAGTACATTGTAATTAACAAAACTCAACTTTATAAAATGCTTTCAATTCTTGAAGGCATTTTTTTTGTAGTCTAAATTCAGGCAAAACCAAAAAGTAACCGTACATTTATAAAAAGTTGATTTCATCTTACTAAATGTAGATTTATCTATCTCTGTGACTTTTATCAATTTAATTATTCATTAAAAATTAATTCAAATGGCAAAGAGTCAAAATGCACAAAAGAATGCAAAGAAAGAACCTGTGAAAACAACAAAAGAAAAAAAAGCTGAGAAAAAATTAAAAAAACCGAAATACGAATAAGGTAAACTAACCCTCTTTTCTAGTCGCTTTATTTCTCAAATAAAAACATTATAATTAAATTTGCCCCGTTAAAATGGAAAACATTTATTTTTTTTCCATTACTAAATTTGAAATTAAAATTATAAAATATGATAATTGAACCAAGAATGCGTGGATTTATTTGCTTAACATCTCATCCTAAAGGATGTGAGCAAAACGTAATCAATCAAATTGAATATGTAAAATCGAAAGGGAAAATCGACGGACCTAAAAAAGTGTTAGTAATTGGTGCTTCAACAGGTTTTGGTCTTTCTTCTAGAATTACAAGTGCTTTTGGTTCAGATGCAGCTACAATTGGGGTTTTCTTCGAAAAAGCTCCTCAACCAGGAAAACCAGCTTCTCCAGGATTTTACAATAGTGCAGCATTTCAAAATCAAGCAGAAAAAGCAGGTCTTTATGCTAAGAGCATTAATGGCGATGCATTTTCAAATGAAATTAAAGAGAAAACGATTGAATTAATTAAAGCTGATTTAGGTCAAGTTGATTTAGTAATTTATAGTTTAGCTTCACCGGTAAGAACAAATCCTAATACAGGAATTCTTCACCGTTCTTCTTTAAAACCAATCGGTGGAAACTTTACAAATAAAACAGTAGATTTTCATACAGGAATAGTAACAAATGTTTCTATCGACCCAGCAAATGAAGAAGATATTGAAAATACAGTTGCTGTAATGGGTGGTGAAGATTGGGAAATGTGGATTGACGCTTTATTAAAAGCAGATGCACTTTCTGATAATGCTAAGACAATTGCTTATTCTTATATCGGACCTGCATTAACTGAGCCAGTTTACAGAAAAGGTACAATTGGAAGAGCAAAAGATGATTTAGAAGCGACTGCATTTACAATTACAGATAAATTGAAAGCTAAAAATGGAACTGCCTATGTTTCTGTAAATAAAGCGTTAGTTACTCAAGCGAGTTCAGCTATTCCTGTAATTCCATTGTACATTTCTTTACTTTACAAAACAATGAAAGCGAAAGGAATTCACGAAGGATGCATCGAACAAATTCAACGTTTATTTGCTGATAGAGTTTATACTGGTAAAGCGATTCCAACGGACGAAAAAGGAAGAATTCGTATCGATGATTGGGAAATGAGAGAAGATGTACAAGCTGAAGTTGATGCTTTATGGCAAAAATCTACTACAGAAACACTTCCAGAATTAGGAGATTTAAATGGTTATAAATCAGACTTCTTAAACTTATTCGGATTTGGATTCGAAGGAGTTGATTATTTAGCTGATGTAAACGAAAATATCGAAATCGAAGGTTTAGTTTAATTAAACATTCAACAAATTTTAAGAGCTGTAAGTAATGTAAAAATTATTTACAGCTTTTTTTATTTATAACCTCTTTAATACTAAATTTCTACCTTTTATTTGTATTAATAAAAAAGAGGTTACCCTAATGGATAACCTCTTTGAAAATTATTTATTTGAATTTTATTTTCTAACTACAAATTTTGAATTAATCATTTTTGACGCTGAACTTATTTGAATAGTATATAGTCCATCTGCAAAATTTCCAACTTCGAGTTTAACATTTAATGAAGAAGGTTTTGATTCAAATATAATTCTTCCTGCATTATCAATAATTTTCAAATCCTCAATTGATTCATTTGAAGAAATAATATTCAATTCATCTTTTGTTGGATTAGGATATATTTCAAATTTCACTCCTTGCACCTCATCTAAACCTGCACACTCACTTATCGAAATAGTAGATTGAACCGAATTAGTACAACCATTTTGGGTAATAGCATAACTAAAAGTTACATTACCAACACCCACACCAAGTATTGAACCAGTTGGAGAAATAGCAGCAATCAAAGGAGAAGAACTAGACCATACGCCAGAGGGAGAAGAATTAGTAAGAGTAGTTCCGGTATTAAGACATATTGAATTAACTCCAACAATTGGATTTACAACTGGCTGAGCAACAACATTTACAACTTTTGTTTGTGAGTTTGAACAACCATTTGAAGTTACCAAGTAATTAATTGAAGTAGAACCTATTGACAAACCTATTGCTTTTCCAATTTGATTAATTGAAATTATTGTTGGATCCAAACTTGACCACTGTCCAACAGAATTATTTCCAGAAAGTACCGTAGAGTTAAGATATGATTGATTTGTATTTAAACAAATTGTATTTACACCATTTATTGGTGATACAACCGGAAGAGGATTAACAATCAATAAATTAGTTTTAGTCAATGTGTTTGAGCCTGAAGTATTTGTTGCAATCAAAGTAACAGAATATGTTCCTGCTGTTAAATAAGTAACAACCGGATTTGCTATTGTAGATGTAGATGGACTTCCTCCTGGAAAACTCCAAGAATAAGAAGTTGGATTTCCATTAGAAGTACTTGTATATGTTACCGTTTGTCCTAGGCAAATAGTTGCAACGCTTGCTGTGAAATTTGCCACAACCGCTGCATTTACAGTACCTGTAGCAGTACCTTTCAAAAGAAAATTATAAGTCCCTTCATCACAATCATTGTTTACAAATGATAAAGTTTCACTAAATGTTCCTACTGAAGTCGGATTAAAAGAAATAATAAAAGTTGTTGTTGTTCCTGAAGCAACAGTTGAAGAACCAAAAGAAGTATTTACTGAAAAAGCAGTTCCTGTTAATGAAATAGGATTTGTCAATGTTAAACTTGAACTTCCTGTATTTTTAACAGTAAAAGTGATATTTGTAGATGTTCCTGACGCAATTGTACTAAATGTATAAGCACCTTCATCCAAAATTTCATTTGTTGATTGTAAAACACTAATTTCTGAAGGAGAAGTTGCATTAAATTTAAAATTATCAATGTAAATATTATTGCCATTCGCGGCAACAGCTCTAAATCTAAATTTCACATTTTTTGAATATGTTGTAACAAAAGGCATTAAATCAATTGTTTCTGTTCTCCAATCTGAAGCACCTAAAGGAATATATTCTGAACCTAAAACCGTAGTTAAAACTTGTAATGCTGTTCCTAATTTATCATAAATTGGTGTAGCTGTCCATGTTGCACCACAATCTTGAGAGATGTCTACATATAATCGCTCATAATTTGAAGTTATTGAATTCCTTCTTCTATAAGCTACATCAAATTGGACATTAGCTGCTGAGGCATTACAAGGTAAAATAAAAATAGGCGAAATTAAATTTTCGGAACCTGCAGATGTATTTCGGAAAGATGGCATTTGAGCTGCTTTATTTATTGTAACACCTGAAATTGAAGTCGCTGAAGCACCTAACCATTCAAAACAATCATTATTAGGGTTGTTTACAGCCCATTTTAAATCTGGAGGAAAAACATTTGTTTCAAAAGTTTGAACATATGGAGCTGTTAATCCATTAGAAACAACAAACTGCAATGAAACAGTATCATTAAAAGAAGTTGGATCAGTTAAACCGTTTGGTAAAGTTGAATACGATTTTATTGTATGCGTTCCTGCAAAAGTTGAAAATGAGGGTAGATTCACATTAACAGTTCCGCCAGGAACAATATTTCCAGTATA
Organism: Chryseobacterium gleum; assembly: GCA_945902775.1. GTDB lineage: Bacteria > Bacteroidota > Bacteroidia > Flavobacteriales_D > Crocinitomicaceae > CAIUKX01. The sequence goes on from CAMDMY010000005.1 coordinate 18,814, forward strand.
AGAAAATGTAGTTAAAGATCCATTATCAATTGAATAAGAAATTATAGCTGAAGTTAAATTACTAGAACCTCTATTTTTCAATACTACCGATGGCGTAATTGAACCAATACAATTATCACCAGTTGGGTTAACAATATTTACAATTGAAGCATCATTTGGATTTGGAGGAGTACAAGCGTCTGAATTGATTAAATTAAATCTCAATGGGCTGTTTTCTAAAACGATTCTCATTCTTGTTTTTTGATCATTTGTAAATGTACTCATACACTTATCATCTGTATAATCCATGTAGTTTTCAATCATATCATTACCAGGAAACGATGTACATGAATTTGTTCCAGTTGGGCAACCATAATTTGCTTTCGCAGCTATTGGTGTATCATTACAAAAATCATCCAATCCACATGTACCGTTTGCATCTCCCCAAATATGTCTTAACCCTAACCAATGCCCTATTTCATGTGTTGCAGTTCTTCCTTCATTATAAGGCGCAGGATTTTTTGTAACTGAGCTTTTTCCTATAGAATTGTACATAAAAACAACTCCATCGGTTGCTGAAGACGTTGTTCCACAACCAATTCCACCTAATGGTGATTCAGGAAACTGAGCATATCCTAAAATGCCTCCTGATAAATTGCATAACCAAATATTTAAATATTTATTTGGATTCCAACCTCTTGTTGCTGTTGCTGTTCCGTTATTATATGTGTAAGTTTTAATTGTAGCATCTACATAACTACTTGTATAAGGTGGTGCAGAAAATCCTGCTGAACTTCTATTAATTCGATTTACTCCTGGTTGTCCAACAGTAAATGCAGAACCGTCTGGTCGTCTTTGAGCTAGACAAAATTCGATTTGAGTATCTGCACCAGCTGAATTTGTATTATAACCTTTAGATCCAAGTAATTTTCTATAATCTTCTTTTAATACATCTATTTGAGACTGAATTGCCGCTTGAGAAACATTTGATCCAGTTCCAATAGCTTCACCATTGTTAATTACATGAAAAACTACTGGTATTGTATAAACGCTACCTATGACTCTACTTTTTGTTTTTAAAGAAACTTGTGTTGACATCCACTTTTCAAAATCTTCGTGGGTTTCTAGATTTGGATTTTCAGATCGTCTGATTATTTCCATTTCATCCGTATGACATCGAATAACTTGAGCATTTATATTACCCCTAAACATCGTTAGACATAATACAAATACCCAATAACTCAAATTGGGTAATTTGTTTTTCATAGTTGTTTATTGTTGTTTTAGCGATGCTAATTTAAAAATAAAAAAAAATGATTGTTAAAATAAAAACAAAAGTTATTAACATTGTTATATTTTATTTTACACAAAAAAAGCGATCTAATTGACCGCTTTCTAAATAATTATTTAAAAAATTTACTTGATGATTGAAAGTTTTGAGTAATACAAAGATGATTTTGTTTTTACTTGCACTAAATAAATTCCTTCTGAACAAGAATCTAATTCAATGGAATATTTTAAATTTTCTAAATTTAAAAATTTTGATTTAACAATTTCTCCTTGATTATTATAGATCACAATATTTTGAATTTCTTCAGACATTGAATTTATATAAAATAAATTTGTTGTTGGATTTGGAAAAATTACAAATACGCTTTTATCTAATTCATCAATTCCTAAACACTGACTCACAGTTACTGAGGTTTGGGAGGATGAAGTACAATTTTTTGAATCCGTATAGGTATATGTCAAATTTGTAGAACCTATTGATAAAAGAGACGGATTCAATACGCCATTAGCTACTCCTAAACCTGAATAAACCCCACCAATTCCTGAAGGTAAACCTTGCGTTAAAGTTAACAATGGAGAATAAGTACATAAATTTGGAATAGGAGAAAAAGTAACTACCGGTAATTGATTTATACTAACACTAACTGTTAATCTAGAAGCACTTTCACAACTGCTTAATGTTTGTGTTGCATAATATGTTCCATTGGTTAAAATTGTATTTGTTGCTAAAGAACTTCCACCTGAAGCTACTGAATACCATTTGATTGACGAACCTGTTGCAGATAATTTTGCTACAGTAGAAGTAGCGCAAAATGTTTGAGAAGTATTTCCTGTTGGAGCTGCTGATGTATTTATAGTTAACGTAACTGCAAGTCGAGTGGCACTTTCACACGTATTTACTGTTTGTGTCGCGTAATATGTTCCATTTGCTAATGCTGTATTAGTAGTTAAAGAACTTCCTCCTGTTGGTCCTGAATACCATTTGATTGCTGTTCCAGTAGCTGATAAATTCGCCACTGTTCCACTATTACAAACTGACTGTGTTGCACTTCCAGTTGGAACTGATGGTGAACCTGATGTAACTACTACAGCTAAACGATTTGAACTTTCGCAACTATTTAATGTTTGAGTTGCATAATATGTCCCACTGGTTAAAGTTGTATTTGTTGCTAAAGAACTTCCACCTGAAACTGTTGAATACCATTTAATTGAATTACCAGTTGCAGATAAATTGGCCACGGTTGAAGTTGTACAAAATGCTTGAGGACTTGTACCTGAGGGAGTTGCTGTATTTTGTAATGAACATGTTACAGCTAATCTAGAAGCACTTTCACAACTGCTTAATGTTTGAGTTGCATAATATGTTCCATTTGTTAGAGTTGTATTTGTTGCTAAAGAACTTCCTCCTGTTGGTCCTGAATACCATTTGATTGATGAACCTGTTGGAGATAAATTTGCTACAGTTGATGATGCACATAAAGTTTGAGAAGCATTTCCTGTTGGTGCTGACGTTGTATTTATTGTTAATGCAACTGCTAATCGAGAGCCGCTTTCACACGTATTTACTGTTTGTGTCGCATAATATGTTCCATTTGTTAATGCTGTATTGGTTGCTAGAGAACTTCCTCCTGATGATGCCGAATACCATTTGAGTGCTGTTCCTGTAGCAGTTAAATTAGCCACTGTTCCACTATTACAAACGGATTGGGCTGCACTTCCAGTTGGTGCTGCTGTTGTTTTTACTGCAGTTGTTATTGAATTAGAAGTTGCTGGACTAGCAGTAACCCCAACTAAATTTGAAGTCATTACACAAGTAACTATTTGATTATTTGTCAAACCAGTTGTAGTATAAGTTGTACTATTCGAACCAACAACATTACCGTCTAATTTCCATTGATAAACAGGTGCTGCTCCGCCATTATTAGCTACAGCCGTAAATGTTACAGAAGTACCCGTACAAATTGAATTATCTAAATCACTTGAGGTAATTGCAACAGAAGCAGCAGGTGAGCTACTTAAAACTAACACTGTATAATCCTCTGTTTGACCATAAACTGAAGTATGACAAGGGCCACTTACACTTGTGATATCCGAAATCACTCTTAATCTTAAAGATGTATTCTGAACAGCAGTCAATGGTATAGTTATATTTTGAGTTACTTGTGCGCCGCTCGTACTTGTCAATCCACCAGTAGTTGTTAGTTCTTCACCAGTATCTGTAAACACCCCATTATTATTATAATCTATGAAAGCTTTAACTTTTTGAGTGTTAAAAAACGTTGTAATTTTTAAAGGATAGGTTTGCCCTGCAGTTACTGTAGCAACATTTAAACAAGAAGTAGTGAAATCCATATAACCATTCGTAGGATTATCGTCTTTCGTACTTGATGAAGTTTTTATTAAATTATTTAATACAACTTCAGTAATTCCTGCATATCTACCTATTAATCCGTCACCAGTTGTAATTGACGCACATGCTGTTTTAGGCTGGGTGTATGCTCCACTAGGAACAACTAGCCCTAAAGATTTTGTCAAACTTAAACGTGAAGTAGCTAATGAAGCTTGAATCCTAGTTGCTTGACCAGCAGTAAAACGATCAGGACAAGATGTGTAATTCATAATATTATGCATTACTTGATCTAAATTTCCAGTAGAGCAAGTATTAGCCGTCCCTATTGGGCAATTGAAATATATGGTATTATTATTATAATTTAAATAATTCATTATTGGAGGTGTATCACAAACCTTATCCCCTTGTGTAGAGCAATTTGTCTCATTTGGTGGGCAAACTCCAGAACTTCCTCCCTGAAACGGATGATATAGGTCTAAAAAATGTCCAACTTCATGAGTAACAGTCGAGTTATCGTTATTGAATGACATGTTGAATAATGTACCCGTTGGGTCATATCCAAAAACACTTGCCATCATTACAGCTCCATTATATTCATCTATTGCAACTGGTAAATTTGCATAACCCTGAATTCCAGAACCTCCATTATTTCCATCAATTTCTGATACAATCCAAAAATTCATATATTGATCTGTAGGCCATTTACTTAAATCTTTTAGAACTGTTTCATCAGCTCCATTCGTATTACTACTATTAACTCCATTTTGAGAATAACCTGGAACACCACTCGCATTTACTCTAACAATTCCAGTAGTAGAATTACAATTTGGATCCCGTTTAGCTAATTGAAATTGAACACCTAAATCAACACTTACAGAAGAATTAACTTTATTTCCATAAACATCATTCAAATTAGTTATTGCACTTTGTATTTGTGCATCAGAAATATTTGAACCAACACCAATAGCTTCTCCTTTGTGAATAATATGAACTACTACTGGTATTTGAATTGTTGATTTTGATCTAGAGGGATTGTGTTTTATGTAGTCATCTATCATTAAATTATGATCATCATATAACTTTTTGAAAGTAGTGTCTTTCAATTTTTCTTGATACATTTTATCGAATGCACATGGTTCTTCTATGGTTTGGGAATGAAATAAATTAAATGAATAAAATAGTACAAAAAACAATGTAACATTAATTTTAATCAAAAAAGTAGTTTTTTTCATAGTTTCATATTTTTTTAGTAGCCTAAATTTAGCGGCCTAAACTTATAAAAAAATAAAACTAAATCCTATTAAAAACTAAACTAATAATTACTTTTAGTTTTAATGAAAATTAGCGAACTAAGAAAAAAGTGAATCAACAAATTCAGATTTATTGAAAACCTGTAAATCATCTATTCCTTCACCTACACCAATATATTTAACAGGTATCTTCATCTGATCTGATATACCAATAACAACACCACCTTTAGCAGTTCCATCCAACTTTGTTATCGCTAAAGCATTTATATCTGTTGCTAATGAAAATTGTTTCGCCTGCTCATACGCATTTTGTCCTGTTGAACCATCAAGAACTAACAATATTTCATGAGGAGCACCTGGTACAACTTTTTCCATTACACGTTTAATTTTACTTAATTCATTCATTAAGTTAATCTTGTTATGTAATCTTCCTGCTGTATCTATAATTACAACGTCCGCTTTTTGAGCTGTAGCTGATTGTAAAGTATCAAAAGCTACCGCAGCAGGATCAGCTCCCATTCCCTGGTGAACAATCTCAACTCCAACTCTTTCTGCCCAAATTATTAATTGATCAACAGCTGCTGCTCTAAATGTATCTGCCGCGCCAAGAACAACCTTCTTATTTATTTTCTTAAATTGATGAGCTAATTTTCCAATTGTAGTAGTTTTACCAACACCATTCACTCCTACAACCATTATTACATGGGGATAATCAGTATGTTTTGGGACTTCAAATTCAACAGAATCGCTTGCATTATTCTCAGTTAAAAGAACTCCTATTTCTTCTCTCAAAACTGAATTCAATTCATCTGTTCCTAACACTTTATCTTGAGCTACTCTCGCTTCAATTCTTTCTATAATTTTTAACGTTGTTTCTACTCCAACATCTGAAGAGATTAATATCTCTTCCAAATTATCTAATACATCAGAATCAACCTTTGACTTTCCAACGATTGAACGTGCTATTTTAGAAAAAAAACTCTGTTTCGTTTTTTCCAACCCCTTATCAAGAGTTTCCTTTTTTTCTTTTGAAAATAATCCGAAAAATGCCATAATACTATAAAAAAATAAAAGCTTCCTCTACGAATAAAGGAAGCTCAAAAATATAATGAAGGTCAAAAGAATTAGTTTTTAGCGAACCACTCTTTTACTTTGTCGTTATGAACAATTTCTTCTTTGAATGAGTAAGAACCTGTTTTATCAGATTTCACCATTCTAATAACTTTTGAATGCTCTTTACCACCACCTTTTTGTAACGATGCTACTACTTTCTTTGCCATCTCTTATTTAATTTCTTTGTGAATAGTATATCTTCTCAAAATCGGATTGAATTTTTTAATCTCCATTCTTTCCGGCGTATTCTTTCTGTTTTTCGTTGTAATATAACGAGAAGTTCCAGGTTTACCTGAATCTTTGTGCTCAGTGCACTCAAGAATCACTTGGATTCTATTTCCTTTACTTTTCTTAGCCATTTCTAAAAAATTTTTAATCTACCATTTCACAATGGACGAAAGTATTTATTTTAAGTATCCTTTCTCACGAGCCTCTTTAAGACAAGCAGAAATACCTTTTTTATTTATATTTCTCAATGCAGAAGTTGAAATTTTCAACGTAATGTATTGGTTTTCTTCCACTAGGAAGAATGTTTTCGAAATTAAATTCGGTAAGAATTTTCTTTTCGTTTTGCGGTTTGAGTGAGAAACATTGTTTCCAACCATTACCGACTTACCTGTTAATTGACAAACTCGTGACATTTCTTATATTTTTTTTAGCTTAATTCAAAAAGCGAGTGCAAAGAAAGTAATTTTAAAACTAATTACCAAGTCTTTTCTATTTAATTTTCAACTTAATTTCTAAAATTGCGCATCTCAACAAATTTAAAGCAGATAAAACCGTCATTTGTATATTTCTTTCTCGATTATTTCCAAATTGATATTTAACAGCAAATGAAGTTTTTGCTGTTGCAACAGCTATCCAAACTGTACCTACAGGTTTATCAATAGTCCCTCCTTCAGGTCCTGCAACACCAGATATAGAAATGCAATAATCTACTTCTAATTTCACCCTACCTCTTTCAGCCATTTGAATTACCACTTCTTCGCTCACTGCTCCAAATTTATTTAAAACCGACTCTTCCACATCAACTAATTTAGTCTTTAAACTATTTGAATAAGTTAAAAAACCACCTTTAAAATAATCAGAAGAACCTGCTATTGAAACAAATGATGCAGCCAAAGCACCACCAGTACAACTTTCAACTGTACCGACTGTGCTATTACTTTTTCTTAATAAATCTCCAACAACCTCACTTAATGAATCATCTCCCCTACCAAATACATTTATAGGCAAGCTTGTTTCTATTTCATTAAAAAATGAATCTATTTTTTCTGCATCTTGCTCCCCATTTGGTGAAGTAATTCTTAATTTCAATGCCCCTACAGAAGGTAAATAAGCTAAACCTAATCCATTTGAGTGAATTCTTTCTTCCCAATCCTTCATTTTTTCCGCCAAAAATGACTCTCCAATTCCTTGTAATAGAACTGTTTTATGAAATATTGATGAAACCTTGAACTGATCTTTCAGCTTTGGAAAGACCTGATCTTCCATGATACTTTTCATTTCATATGGAACACCCGGCAAACTAATCAATATAGAGTTGTTTCTTTCAAACCACATACCGGAAGCTGTTCCTTGTAAATTATCTAAAACAATACAACTCTTAGGAAGTGCTGCTTGTTGTATATTTACGTCTAACATTTCTCTTCCTCTATCAGTGAAAAATTTTGTAACTCGGGCTAACACTTCTTGATTCATTTCTAACTCTGTATCAAAGTATTCACACAAAGTATGTTTCGTAATATCATCTTTTGTTGGACCTAACCCTCCAGTTACAAAAACTATTTTCGATCTTTTTATAGCCTTATCAATTGTCTCTAAAATTTCACTTTTATTATCCGAAATAGTTGTGCATCTTTTCACAGAGATACCTAATTGGGATAACTCTTTTCCCATCCACGAAGCATTCGTATTAACAGTTTGACCTATTAATAATTCATCGCCAATAGATATTATTTCTGCTTGCATTTCAATCAATTTTAGTACTATTAAACAATCTTTTTTTCCAATTTGACCACTTGTATTTTTTATAAAAAATATATAAAAACAATGGCTGAATAACTAACAATGTAAGTATATTTTCCAATCCAAATTGAGGAGGTGTTTTATCTAAAAATAAAGCATCAGTATGAAATGCTTGCCAATCATTTGTAACAACAAGCGCTGCGAAAATATTATTTATAGCGTGGTAGCCCATTGATAGTTCTAAACCATCATCCATTAATACTATCAATCCTAAAAAAATTCCATTCAAAATATAGAACACCAATAATACATTGCCAATTTTTTCTACTTCTGGATTTGAACCATGCATCAATCCAAACAAAACACCTGTAATTAAAACAGTTACCCATCCTTTCTTAAAAAGCAAACCTAAACTTTGAAATAAATACCCTCTAAAAAAAAGTTCTTCAAATGTTGTTTGAAGCGGTAAAATGAAAAGTGAAATTAATACTAATGGAATAAACGTAGCAGGATTAAAATTGAACTCAATTGGATAACCAATTAGAAAAGAAAATAGAAAAAACAGAAACATCACTCCGCCCCATAAACAAAAACTAAAAAAGAATCGTTTCCAATCAAATGAATTTCTAGATGTAAAAACAGTTAGAATTTTTCGTCTATGAATCCAATTAACACAAAATAAAAGTGAAATAAAACCAGTAATAAACGGAAATAATAGAAATACGAAATAACCATTTAATCCAAAATATTTTTGTAAATCCGACACATCAGTTATAACAATTCCCTGATTTGATAAATAATTTAAAGCTAGTGAAATAGGTATATAACCTACAACAGCAAAAGATGCTACAACAAGCCCTAATGAAAAGAAAAAATGAGAAACATCTTTTCTCCCTTTTTCTCCTAAAAACAAAAACATATCAATTATTTTAAAACAAGATTACAAAAAAAGGCTTTGCGAATAACACAAAGCCTTAAAAATGTAGTTAATTATTTTTTATTGAAACATATCTTTTACCTTTTGAAAAAAGCCTTTTTCATCTCCATCAGGATTTGGAATAAAATTTTCACTTGTTTTTAATTTCTCAAGAATTTCTCTTTCTTCTTTAGAAACTTTTTTAGGTGTCCAAACATTTATATGAATTAATAAATCCCCATGCCCATGTCTCTGTAAAATCGGCAATCCCTTACCTCTTAAACGCAACATCTTTCCACCTTGTGTTCCTGGCTCAATTTTAATCTTAGCTTTTCCATTTACAGTAGGAACTTCAATAGACTCTCCTAAAACCGCATCTACAAAATTAACAAATGCTTCATAATGTAAGTTTTCACCTTCACGTCTTAATTCATCGTGTGCAACTTCTTCAATTACCACTATTAAATCTCCAGGAATACCATTAAAAGGTCCTGCATTTCCTTTTCCTGAAACACTTAATTGCATTCCATCCTCAACACCCGCAGGAATCTTAACCTCAATAACTTCCTCTTGACGTTTTAATCCTTGTGCATCTGAATCAGACGGACGATGATCAATCATTTTTCCAGCGCCTTGACAAACATGACAAGTTGACTGAGTTTGCATTGCTCCTAAAAAAGTTTGAGCTACTCTAGTTACCCTTCCTGAACCATTACAAGTTGAACATGATTTATAAGTTACTCCGTCAGCATTCACTAACTTATTTACTTTAATCTTTTTAGTAACACCTTCAGCTATTTCTTCAAGTGTCATTTTCATTTTCACTCTAAGATTTGTCCCTCTAGCTCGTTGAGTTCCGCCTCGGCTTCCACCAAAACTTCCACCACCAAATGCACCGCCAAAAACATCTCCAAATTGAGAGAAAATATCATCCATATCCATACCGCCTCGACCTCCGCTTGCGCCACCCATTCCTGCGTGACCAAAACGATCATAACGTGCACGTTTATCAGAATCACTCAACACCTCGTATGCTTCTGCAGCCTCTTTAAATTTATCTTCTGAAGCTTTATCATCTGGATTTTTATCAGGATGATACTTCAAAGCTAATTTACGATATGCTTTTTTTATTTCAGATTCATTAGCGCTCCTAGAAACACCCAATACTTCATAAAAATCTCTTTTCTGACTCATTTTATCTTATTTAAAGTCTTATTGACCTACTACAACCTTAGCAAAACGAACAACTTTGTCATTCAATAAATATCCTTTCTCAACATCATCCACTACTTTTCCAACTAATTTTTTATGTGGAGCAGGAATATTTGCTATCGCTTCATGAACTTCACTATCAAATGGCTCTCCTTTTGCCTTCAACTGTTTCAATCCCTTTCCTTCAAGAATTGCTCTAAATTTTGTAGAAACTAAAACGAACCCCTCCTTTACAGCAGTAATGTCATCTGATTTCTCATTATTTGCTAACGCACGATCAAAATCATCTAAAATTGGAATCATATCTTTAATAACTCCTGCACTTGCTGAACCGATTAATTCAATTCGTTCTTTATTCGTTCTTCTGCGATAGTTATCAAACTCTGCATACAAACGAATAAATTTATCGTTCATTTCTTCATATTTATCTTCCCAAGTCAATTCCACAGGAGCCTCTTCTGTAGTTGCTTCAGTTGAATCAACTGTTGTTTCTTCTGTTTTTACTTCTGTTTCATTCACAGGAAGTTCTTGCTCTTGATTTATTTCTTTTTCCTCAGACATTTTATTTGAATTTTGATAAATTCCTCTAATCAAAGATTTTGCCAATTGCCTAACTCAGACAGTCTGTCAGTAATTATAGTGATTCACATGAAATATTGACACATGAATCAAAAATAAATAATTTTGTTTAACATTTTGTTGTAAATAGTAAACAGAAAGTATATATTTGTAAAACATACTTTTAATTTAAAATAGTTATTTAGTATTTAAAAGATATAAAAATCTTTAATAAATGAATTAAAAAAATATGAAAAAGATCTACGACGACTTAGCGTTTAAAATAGCAAAACAAACTACTAATGATTATAGCACTTCTTTTTCATTAGGAATAAGTTTGTTGAGTCTTGAAATCAAAAATTCAATTTTCGGTATTTACGGATTTGTAAGATTAGCAGATGAAATTGTTGATTCATTTCATGGTTTTAATCAATCTGAAATGTTGGAAAATCTAAAAAAAGATACTTTTAAAGCAATTGATGAACAAATAAGTACAAATCCTTTGCTTCACGCTTTCCAACATGTTGTCAATCAATATTCAATTCCATTAGAACTAATTGAACAATTTTTACATTCTATGAAAATGGATTTAGAACCTCAAACTTACGACAAGGATAAATATGAAGAATACATTTTAGGAAGCGCTGAGGTAGTAGGTTTGATGTGTTTAAAAGTTTTTGTTTATGGCGATAATGAATCCTATTTAAAACTAAAGCCATACGCCATGAAACTGGGAAGTGCTTTTCAAAAAGTAAATTTCTTAAGAGATTTAAAAGACGATTATACCATACTTGGAAGAACTTATTTCCCTGAAATAAACATGATTAATTTCAACAATAAAACAAAAAAAGAAATCGAAAAAGATATTGAAGATGATTTTTCTATTGGATTCGAAGGTATAAAAAAACTACCTTACACTACAAGATTTGGTGTATATATTGCATTTATCTACTATTCAGGACTACTTAAAAAAATTAAGAAATTAGATGCTAAAGTAATTCTGAATGAAAGGGTTAGAATTCCAAACGTTAAAAAATATGGACTATTCTTTAGAGGTTATATTAAACATTCATTCAACTTCTTGTAAATTAAATAATGAGTAAGGAAACTAAAATAGTGAGTTTTATCTTTTTGTTATTTCTAACAGTTGGATTAATTGGTCTTTTGAGCCCTTTAGAAGCTTCTATTAAAAAACTTTCTTTTTACAATTTATTTTTAACCTTTGGCTTAGTAACATTGTCATTTAAAAATGAACTCAAAAAATTCGGAATATCGTTTATAATCGTTTTTTCGATAGGATTCATTGCTGAATTAATAGGTGTTCATACAGGTTATGTTTTTGGAAACTATAGTTATTCAAATAAATTAGGAATTTCTATTTTAGAAGTACCTTTAATTATTGGTGTTAATTGGGCGATATTAAGTATTGGTGCATGGAATCTCTGTAAAAACATAACTAATTATAAATCAATCAACATATTAATCGCTTGTTTATTAATGGTTCTATTTGATTTATGTATGGAGCCAGCAGCAATTTACCTTGACTTTTGGAAATGGGACAATCAAGTCATCCCACTTTACAATTATATTTCTTGGTTTTTCATCAGTTTACCCGCAATTTATTTCATTAGCAAAAATCAAACTATCAATAGCGGAATATCAAAACTAGTATTCTGTTCGCAATTACTTTTTTTCATCATTTTAAGTAGTAAAACATTATGGTTTTAGCAATTACAGTTATCGCGATAACATTTTTCGGTATGGAGGGAATGGCCTGGCTTTCACATAAATACATTATGCATGGAATAGGCTGGGCTTTACACAAAGACCATCACGAACCTCACCAAAAGAAAACTGAAAAAAATGACTTGTTTTTCATGATTTTTGCAATTCCAAGTTGGCTTTGTATAATGCTTGGTATGATTTATCAAAATGACATTAGCACATTTGTGGGTGTTGGGATTTTAGTCTATGGTATTTGTTATGTAATAGTTCACGACATTTTTATTCATCAGAGAATTAAAATTTTAAGAAAAGCAGACCGACCTTATTTTAAAGCAATACGTTTTGCACATAAAATACACCATAAAAATATTGGAAAAGAAGATGGTGAATGTTTTGGGATGTTGTTTGTCCCGAGAAAATATTACATAAAAGCTAAAAAAGAAAACGCACTAAAATGAATCTGTATCTCTGGTTAAATATATTTACAATGGGAACATTGTTTCTTTCTTTTGACAAGAAAGTTGGCTTTTATAAATACTTCAAGTCACTATTTCTTGCGATTACAATTGTCATGCTTGTATTTATACCTTGGGATATCTATTTTACAAAACACAATTACTGGGGTTTTACAACAGAATACTTGTTTGGAAAATTCCTCTTTCATCTCCCTTTAGAAGAATGGTTATTTTTCATCTCAGTTCCTTTTTCCTGTACATTTATCCATTATGTAATTAAAGCATATTTTAAAAACCCATTTAAAATTAATTTCACAAAATATTTTTGGTATATTCTAGCGAGTACTTTATTAATTATTGGAATTTTCAATATAGATCAACCATATACATTCTGGTCTTTTATTCTCTGTGGAATAAGCTTAATTTCAATTAATTATATAAATTCATTTTTTATGACTGAATTTCTATTTACTTATTTAGTTTGTCTTATACCTTTTTTCATCGTAAACAGTATACTTACTGGAAGCTTTACCAAATCGCCAATTGTTTTTTATAACGAAAACTGCTTTTCAGGTATTCGTATTGGAACGATTCCTTTTGAAGATTTATTTTACAATATGATATTGATACTGTTATCAACCTATTTCACTGAATTATTTTATCATTTAAAAACAAAGAAACAATGAGAACTTATTCCATCAAAGAACTTGAAAATTATTCAGGCACTAAAGCTCATACAATTCGAATTTGGGAACAACGCTATAATTTATTTAGCCCCCAAAGAACGGATACTGGAATAAGATTTTATAATGATGCTGATTTAAAGAAAATTCTATCAACTTCAGTTTTATTGAAAAGTGGTTTTAAAATATCTAAAATCGCTAAACTAAATGATGATGAATTGAGAGAAGAACTTTCAAAAATAGATGGGACAGACGATTTAAAATCTAATACTAAAATTGAACTACACATCTCCAATTTATTATCAGCTGGATTAGATTTCGATGAAATAAAAATGAATAAAGAATTTAATAAATTAAACGAAAGCTTTGATACCTATTCTATATTTATTTCAATAGTTTATCCTTTACTTAATCGAATTGGTGTATTATGGAGTAAAAATGATATAGACCCATTACAAGAACATTTTATTTCAAATGCAATAAAAAAACAACTGAATATCGCAACTGACAAATTGCCGAATCAGGATAATAACGATGATGAAATTATACTTTTCCTTCCTGAAAATGAAACGCATGACATTGGATTATTATTTGCAAATTTCTTATTAAAACAAGCAAATATTAAAACTATATATTTAGGTCAACAAGTTCCAACAACAAGTTTGATTAAGTTAATAAAAGATAGAAATATAAAAAAAGCATTAGGATTTATTTTCTTTTCACCTGGGAAAGAAAAATTATTAAAAGCAGTTAATAGTTTAGCTTCTGCTTGTGAAACAACTGAATTTTATTGGTCAGGTAACATAGATACGTTAGAATTACTTAAACCTCAAAAAAATCAAATTATATTATACTCCTTAGAAGATTTTCATCAAAAATTAATTCATTAAAAACATGAAAAAGGTTGCAATTATTGGAGGAGGGTTTTCAGGTTTGGCTTCGGCTAGTTATTTAGCTAAAGAAGGTTTTGAAGTAACACTTTTTGAAAAAAACAGTTCGGTTGGTGGTCGAAATAGAAAATTCACTGAACAAGGATATACTTTCGAAATGGGCCCAAGTTGGTATTGGATGCCTGAAGTTTTCGATGGATATTTTGAAAATTTCAATAAAAAAAGAAGTGACTATTATGGTCTAACAAAATTAAATCCATCTTTTTCAATTGTTTATAAAGAGGGTGAGAAAATTGACATCCCTTCTGAGCATAAAGAATTAATTGAGTTTTTTGAAGGAATTGAAAAAGGAGCTGGACACCGATTTGAATTATTTATGGACGATGCCAAATTCAAATACGAAACCAGTATGAATAGTTTAATCTATACTCCTGGAAAATCAATTTTGGAATTTGCTAAATGGGAAGTTGTTAAAGGAGTTTTTAAATTGAATTTATTTTCAAATTTTAAAAAGTTTGTTCGTAAATCTTTCAAAGATGAAAAATTAACAGCCTTAATGGACTTTCCTGTACTGTTTTTAGGTTCTGCTCCTGAAAATACTCCTGCACTCTATAGTTTAATGAATTACGCAGGTTTAATGCTTGGTACATGGTATCCTGAAAATGGTATGTATCGCATTATCGAATCAATGGAAGAATTAGCAATCGAATTAGGTGTAAAAATTCAAACCAATGCCGAAGTTTCAAAAATTAATGTAAGCGACAAAAAAGCTACTAGTTTAGTTGTAAATAATGAAGTCGTTGAATTTGATGCAATAATAGCAGCTGGAGATTACAACCATATGGAATCTTTACTTCCAAAAGAGGCTAAGAATTACACAGATGAATATTGGGATTCTAGAACGTTAGCTCCATCTTCTTTAATATTCTTTTTAGGTGTAAATAAACCGTTGAGTTCGTTAGATCATCACACATTGTTTTTTGACGAAAGTCTCGATGATCATTCAAATGAAATTTACAACGATCCTCAATGGCCTAAAAAACCACTCTTCTATGTTTGTAATCCATCAAAGACCGATAAATCAATTGCTCCAGAAGGATGTGAAAATATTTTTGTTTTAATTCCGATTGCTCCTGATCTTGAAGATACTGAAGAAATAAGAGAGAAATATTATAAAATAATCATGGAACGATTAGAGCAACAAGTAAATGAAAATATTTCTGAACACGTTATTTTCAAACGCTCTTATTGTATAAATGATTTTAAATCAGACTATCACAGCTATAAAGGAAATGCATACGGTTTAGCGAATACACTTCGTCAAACGGCTATTTTAAAACCAAAATTGAACAACAAACAACTTAAAAACATGGTGTATGCTGGACAATTAACTGTTCCTGGTCCTGGTATGCCTCCTGCTTTAATAAGTGGCAAATTAGCTGCAGATGAAATAATTAACTATTTCAAAAAATGAAAAATATTGTATTCTTTTTACTCTTAATGACAAGCTTTTCATTTACTGATTCTGCTAGTACTGAACTTATTATTGAAGTAGTAGGACTAGATAGTGCAAAAAAAGGAAATTTAAGAATTGGGATATTTAAAAAAGAAGGATTTTTAAAACCTGACAAAGCAGTAGATGGTAAAATTGTACCTGTTACAAATTCGAATATGCAAATTTCATTTAAAAATCTACCAAGTGGAACTTACGGAGTTGCGGTTGTTCACGACCAAGATAAAAACGGAAAACTTTCTACCAATTTAGTTGGTTATCCAACAGAACCTTACGGTTTTTCAAACAATAAATTTGGAAATTTTGGTCCACCGAGTTTCAGTGATGCTGCTATAAAAGTGGATGAAGGAAAAACAACTGAAATTAAGATAAAATTGAAGTAGGTTGAATCTGAATTTAGAGATTTGTTTTTAATATTTACTTGCTTATAAAAGTATGTTATTTATAACAGAAATATATACAAGATCTATATTGAAATTTATTTAGCGTCCATTTTTGATATTTTTATAGTAATAGAACTTCCTATCAATATTGTCAATCAACTTAATAACCAAAGCCAATAACCTAATTTTAATTCTGTCACTTTAATATAATGCCCCGCCTCATTATCTATCACCTTGTCAAACATTAAAAAAACTAAAATTAATATTGTCGAAGATATACTCAATGTAAATGCAGTCTTTTTACTATATTTAAAAATGATTAAGGAAAATAGAATAATGGGATTTGCTAACCAAGTAAATGTAGCACCTAACTCACAATCTATTGAGTTAGGGTAACCATTAATTTTGTCCATTATGAAACTTGTAATTGCACCTATTTCTGTCAGAACACCTAAAAATCCTACAAATAAACCCATTATGGAACTCTTGCAGTCGTTAGTACAATAAGCAGTCTGAGTTAATGAAATAATATAAAAAGTTAACGATAGTATAATAGTCAATTTCTTTACGTTACCTTCATTCATATTTTAGACTTTTTTGAAAATTCATTGTCACAATTTTTACATCGAAAGACTTCTTTATAATATAGGGGGAAAACAGAAAATAGAAACGAAACAATTATAGATAAAAAACCTTTAATATTCTTCACAGACTTAAATCCTGAAACTAAATTTGTGGAATCACATTTAGGACATTTAATTAACTCATCATTTGAATCTTTAAATGGAGTTTCTTCTATTAATTTGAGTATTTCAATAGCTCTTTCTAAAT
This sequence comes from Chryseobacterium gleum, assembly GCA_945902775.1. Taxonomy (GTDB): domain Bacteria; phylum Bacteroidota; class Bacteroidia; order Flavobacteriales_D; family Crocinitomicaceae; genus CAIUKX01. Next base: position 35,930 of record CAMDMY010000005.1, read on the forward strand.
CGACTTCTAAAACTTTTAATTTAATTCCACCAACAGTAAAATTTAATAAAGGATAAATAGAAACAATATTATCATCTACTAAAAAACATTCAATGCCCTCATCTTCTAGTCGAGCCATCAAAATATGCGCATCGATAGAGTTATCAAAAGTTTTAATAGTAATTTGATTCATAGAAAATGATAATTTAAAATTTGCATTACTTCTTAAGCAATTCGTCTAAAGTAATATGAAGACCTAAACCTCTTAATTGTTGACCTTTGGCTACTATTTTTTGTTCTCCATCAATTAAAACACCAAATGGAATTGAAGTAGCTCCATAAGAACTTGAAGCAATACCATCTTTATCCAATGCGTGATTTTTCCATACTAATTTATCATCGGCAATTGCTTTTATCCAAGGTTCTTGAGTTCTATCAAGTGAAACGCTAAAAACTTCAAAACCTTTTCCGTTCTTAAATTTAAGTTTATTGTACTTACCGTAAGCTTCTACAACATTTGGATTTTCATTTCTACATGGTCCACACCAAGAAGCCCAAAAATCGATAAGTACCATTTTACCTTTCAAACTAGAAAGTTTAATCGTTTTTCCTCCAGGATTTACCAACTCAATTTCAGGAGCTACATCACCTGTTTGCAACGAAACACTCGAAGTAAATGAAAAACAAATGATAATTAATAATAAAGCTATGTACTTCATATTTGTTAATTTACTCATTCTCAACCTGATTCTTATTCTCAACCTTAATTTACTTGATTCTTCTAATATCAGCTCCAAGATTTTTTAAACGGATGTCGATATCTTGATACCCTCTATCGATTTGTTCGATGTTATGAATTGTACTTTTACCTTTTGCTGAAAGAGCTGCAATCAACAAAGACACTCCAGCACGAATATCAGGAGAAGTCATGGATATACCTTTTAAAGTATGTTCATTATTTAATCCAATAACAGTAGCTCTATGAGGGTCACACAAAATAATTTGAGCTCCCATATCGATTAATTTATCAACGAAGAATAAACGAGATTCAAACATTTTTTGATGAATCAATACACTTCCTTTCGCTTGAGTAGCTACTACTAAAATAATTGATAATAAATCAGGAGTAAAACCAGGCCAAGGCGCATCAGCTATCGTTAAAATAGAACCATCAATAAACGTATCTATTTCATAAGAATCTTGAGCAGGAACAAAAATATCATCCCCTCTTCTTTCTAACTTAATCCCTAATTTTCTAAACACATCTGGAATAATTCCTAAATTATCCCAACTAACATCTTTAATTGTAATTTCAGATTTAGTCATTGCTGCCAAACCGATGAAACTACCTATTTCAATCATATCAGGAAGAACTCTATGAAAACAACCTTTTAATTCTTTAACTCCTTGAATGATCAACATATTTGAAGCGATTCCACTAATATTCGCTCCCATTGAATTTAACATTTTACACAGCTGCTGTAAATAAGGTTCACAAGCAGCATTATAAATAGTCGTTTCTCCTTCTGCTAAAACGGCAGCCATTAATATATTTGCCGTACCGGTTACTGAAGCTTCATCTAAATGAATATAATTCCCCGTAAGTTTCTCTGCATCAACACTATAAAAGTGTTCTCCTGCATCATAATTAAATACCGCACCTAGTTTTACAAATCCTTCAAAATGAGTATCTAATCTTCTACGTCCAATTTTATCTCCTCCTGGCTTTGGAATAAATCCTCTTCCGAAACGAGCTAATAATGGCCCAACAATCATTATAGAACCTCTTAAAGAACCTGCTCTTTTTTTAAAATCGTCTGATTCTAAATAAGGTAAATCAATGTCTTTCGCTTGAAAAATATAGGTCCCCTTTTCTACTTTTTCAACCTTCACTCCCATTGTTTGTAACAAACTAATTAATTTGTTAACATCAATGATATCAGGTATATTTGAAATTGTAACTTTTTCAGGAGTTAATAAAACTGCACATAAAATTTGTAAAGCTTCATTTTTCGCCCCTTGAGGGATCAATTCACCTTTTAATGGTTTACCTCCATAAATTTCAAAAGACGCCATGATTTATTATTTTTTAAATTTCTTTTTCGGTTGTTGTTTCTTCGAATTATTTTTATTTTGATTCGCTTGAATTCCATATGATTTTAAAATAGCATTAGTAGATAATAAATCATCTGGATTTTCAAGAACCAATTCTTTCTTAGACAATTCTGCCATCTGATTAGCAATCACATTATTTTCAACAGCATCATTATTAAAAACCAAAAATTGTTTCTTCATAAAATTAGCCATTGTGCGTGTCAAATAACCTTTTTCTTTTTCGTCTTCTATTTCTGTAGATTGTTCAAGAATTTTTTGAGTATATTTTCCATAATGTCCATACCGAATTTTACTAGTAGGATATTCAACTCTTTCGGGTTTAGCTGCTAACTCTTCAGGTTTAGGTAACTCATAAGGAGAATCTGCCTCTAATTTAAAATCAGACATCACAAATAAATGCGTCCATAATTTATGACGATAGTCATCAACATCTCTTAAATGTGGATTTAGCTGTCCCATCACCTCTATTATTGCTTGCGCAGCGCGATTTCGTTCAGTTCTATCTTCAATTTCTATTGCATGAACAATCATGTTCTGAACATTTCTACCATATTCAGGCAACATCAATTTCGGACGTGTTGTATTGTATTCCATTTTATAATATTTAAGACTTTAGATTTTAGACAATAGACGTTAGACTTAATATCATCTAGTCTAATGTCTAACTTCTATAAATCTAGTGTCTAAAAAAAATTTCTATTTTTCTAATTTCTTTCCTAATGCATTATTGAATAACTCTTTCGCTTCAGCTATGAAACCAAAATGTTCATCATCAACCATCAATTTACCTTTTGTAACGTGACCAAGTAGAGTAAAGTTAACATTTGAACCCATCATAAATTCAATAAAATCTTCTTCAGTCTCTTCACTAACTGAAACTACTACTCTACCTTGACCTTCTCCAAACAAGAAAGCATCTTCTCTAATTTCAGCATCTGTAACTATATCGAAACCTAAATCTCTTGGCATTGCCATTTCAGTTAATGATATAAATAAACCTCCATCAGAAACATCGTGGGCAGCATTGATTAATTCATTTATAATTAATCCCTTGATTGTATCTTGAACTTCATATTCTTTTTGTAAATCAAAGTATGGTGCAGGAGAAGCTTTAATTCCATGGAAAGAAGCTAAATATTCTGAAGAAGAAATATCATCATGAGATTCACCAATAATGAAAATCAAATCACCCTTTTGTTTGAAATCTAATGACATTGCTCTACTCTTATCTTCCAAGATTCCAATCATACCAATTGTTGGTGTTGGGAATACGGGTGTTTCTACTCCGTTTATAGATGTTTGATTGTAAAAAGAAACATTTCCTCCTGTTACTGGAGTTTCAAATTTTAAACAAGCAGCTGACATTCCTTTGATTGCTCCAACAAATTGCCAGTATGATTCTGGATTGTAAGGATTTCCAAAATTTAAACAATTTGTAATTGCACTTGGAATACCTCCTGAACAAACAATATTTCTAGCCGCTTCAGAAACTGCTATCATTGTTCCAACTTCAGGGTCAGCGTTTACATATCTAGAATTACAATCAACTGTCATTGCAATCGCTTTGTCAGTTCCTTTAACATTTACAATTGCAGCGTCAGATGGACGATTAGTTGTCATGTTTTTTGTTCCAACCATTGAGTCATATTGCTCATAAACCCAACGTTTAGAAGCTATGTTTGGATGTTGTAACAAAAAGAATGCTACTTCTTTTAAATCTTCTGGTTGTTGAACATCTTCAATTTTGAATTTTTTATACTCTTGGAAATAAGCCGGTTCAGAGTATTCTCTTTGATATTGAGGAGCTCCCCCACCTAAAACCAAAGATTCAGCAGGAACATCTCCAACCAATTCTCCATTCATGAAATAACGAACACGATCCGAATCAGTAACAACACCAATTTCTTCTGCATGTAAATCCCATTTATCAAAAATAGATTTTACTACTTCTTCTTCTCCTTTTTTCACAACCACTAACATACGTTCTTGTGATTCAGAAAGAAGGATCTCATATGGTAACATATTTTCTTGACGTGTTGGAACTTTATCCAAATGAATATCCATTCCTACATTTCCTCCAGCACTCATTTCACAAGAAGAACAAGTGATACCTGCTGCACCCATATCTTGCATCCCTACAACTGCATCTGTATCTAAAAGTTCCATTGTTGCTTCTAAAAGTAATTTCTCCATAAATGGATCACCTACTTGAACAGATGGTAAATCGTCTGCTGACTCTTCAGTCATATCTTTTGAAGCAAATGCTGCTCCAGCAATTCCATCTTTCCCTGTTGCCGAACCAACTATGAATACTGGATTACCTGGACCTTTCGCTTTTGCTGAAATAATTTTTTTAGCATCCATCACACCTGCTGAAAAAGCATTTACTAATGGATTTGTATTATATGACTCATCAAAGAAAACTTCACCTCCAACAATCGGAATACCGAAAGCATTTCCATAATCTCCAATTCCTTTCACCACTCCTTTCACTAACCATTTTGTACGATCTAATTCGATATTTCCAAAACGTAATGAATTTAATTGTGCAACAGGTCTTGCTCCCATTGTAAAGATATCTCTATTGATTCCTCCAACACCAGTAGCAGCTCCTTGGTATGGTTCTAATGCACTTGGGTGATTATGTGACTCAATTTTAAAAACACATCCTAATCCACCACCAATATCAACCATACCAGCATTTTCTTCACCTGCTTTTACCAACATATGAGGTCCATCTTTTGGTAATTGTTTCAACCAATAGATTGAATTTTTATATGAACAATGTTCTGACCACATTACTGAATACACACTTGTTTCAGTAAAATTAGGTGTACGACCCAATATCCCTTTAATCATTTCAAATTCATCGGGACGTAATCCAAGCTCTACTGCTTGTTCTAAAGTTGCTTCTTGGTTTAAAGTGCTTTCCATAAAATCTATAATGTATAACAAAAGTAATTATAAAATTTGAGAACAAATACCAATTTAAAAATTGCATTTTGAAAATAATAAAAAATCAAAGTAATATCTTTAAAAATTGTAATTTCAAAACTTCAAAACCATAATTTCCAATTACTTTTATTAAGTTTGCAAAATAAAAAAAATAACACAAATGGATTTTTCAGTATTATTTTCAGGTACAGGTATTTTTTACCTTATAATGCTTACTTTATTAGAAATCGTTTTAGGAATTGATAATATTATATTCATTTCAATAGTAACCGACAAATTAGACCCCAAAAATCAAAAATATGCTAGGAGAGTTGGTTTAGGATTAGCATTAATAGTGAGGCTAGTTTTGTTGACGCTTGCAGCTTGGATAATGGGAATGACTGAAAACTTATTTTCTATCGCTGGCAAAGGATTTAGTGGGCAAAGTTTAGTTTTATTTATAGGTGGGCTTTTCCTTGTTTATAAAAGTAGTGTTGAAATGCATGAAAATATTAAAGGTCACACCCCTACTTTAAAAGAAGGAAAAGATAGATTAAAGTCAGTTATTTTTCAAATAATAATGATTGATATCGTTTTCAGTTTTGACTCAATTATAACGGCTATTGGATTAACAAAAAGTATTAAACAAGAAACTGGAGGGGACCCAATGATTATAATCTACTGTGCGGTTATTATTTCTATGGTAATTATGTTGATTTTCGCAAAACAAGTAAGCGATTTCATAAACAAACGTCCGACAATCAAAATGATTGCACTAGCGTTTTTGGTAACAATTGGAGCTGTTTTAATTGCTGAAGCCTTTGGTGAAGAGGTACCGAAAGGATACATTTATTTCGCAATGTTTTACGCATTAATTGTTGAATTTTTAAATCTTAAAATGAGAAAAAATGAGACAAAAAATTTACATAAACATTAATTTTATTAATGACAAATAAGGAGGCTCTGCTTTTTTTTCCTCTTACTAAAGAGAACGAAATTGAAGATTTATATGAAGAACTACTTTTTGAATACAAACAATTTTTCATAAACAAATTTCCATTAAAAAAAGTTTTCGAGGCAAAAGAAAAAAAAATGCTTCAAATGCAAAAAGCATATATCCATTTAGGTGGAAAATATTCATCCTTTCTTTCTAATTTTATAGTCACAAATTACAATTTCCCTTTTTCAATTAAAGAAAGCTTTCAACTTTATCAAAAAGAACGAAACATTTTAAAAAACAACATCCTTAAATCAATATCTACAATTGAATTAAGTTTTTTCATACACAAACTACTCAATCTTCAAGAATCATATACAAAAAAATGGCTAATTGTGTCAAACTTACCTGACACAGAAATTCAAATTTCAAATGAACCTGACCCAATGTCATTATTATTAGCTATTAATGAATTTAATTCTAAAGGCGGCATTACTTTTGACGAATTGAATAGTAAAAGAAACATTTTACCAGATTTGATACTCAACGAAGCGAAACGATTATCTTTGTCTACAAAATATTAATTTTACACAAATGGAAGATCCATATTTAAGTCTAAGAAAACAACTTGATCAGGAGGAATGGCCAAATGTTTACATGTTTAAATTCATTGTTCCGAACACCTCTGAAAAAGTAGCATTAACAATGGAACTATTTAATAATGAAAGTGATATAACTATGCACGAATCAAGCACTGGGAAATTCATTAGTATTACTGCTAAAGAATTAATGCTAGATGTTGATTCAATTATCAAAATATATGAAGAATCAACAAAAATTAAAGGTTTAATGGCTTTATGATGATACTAATGGGATTCACAATCGGACGCGTATTAATGGGAGCTCTTTCAGTTTCTTTAGCTGTCCTTTTACTTACAATTGCATACAGGAAATTACTTAAATACCTTGGAAAAGGAACTCCTGTTAAAGAAGACTATTGTGTTTTATATGGATTAGAAACTCATCCTGCTGCTGGCGAAATTGAATTTTATTTCACAACAAACTCTAAAAGAGATATTACATTAGAATTATTAAATGATAACTTATCTTTTCGTTCGATTGTTTCTGAAAAAAATGTAACTGAAGGGGGACATATTATTCGTTTTGACACAAAAACACTTCCGAATGGAACATACTTCTATCAATTACGAACTGAAAATCAAAAAACAATGAAACGTTTTTCAGTACAAAATTAAATTTTGACAATATGACAGACTTTTTTTATTGGCAAAATAATTGATTAAACCGAACTCAAGAATTAATTTTACAAAATAAAAATTCGAATAAATAACTTAATAAATAATAGAAATTATGGCAGTTGAAATTACAGATGCAAACTTCGAAGAAATAGTTTTAAATTCTTCAATCCCAGTTTTAGTTGATTTTTGGGCTGAATGGTGTGGACCTTGCCGTATGGTTGGGCCAGTAGTTGATGAATTACACAAAGAATACGAAGGAAGAGCAATCGTAGGAAAAGTAAACGTTGATGAAAATCCTGGTATTTCTGCGAAATTCGGAGTTAGAAACATACCAACTATTCTTTTCATTAAAGGTGGTGAAGTTGCTGACAAATCAGTAGGTGCAGTTCCAAAAGCACAATTAGCTTCGAAATTGGATGCTATTTTAAATTAATCTTTTTTCTAGAAATTAGATTTTTGTACGCTAAATATTAGACTAAAAGGTTGTTAACGCAACCTTTTTTTTATGTCTAAATTTTTAAGTCATCAAAAAAGTCTAACGTCTAATTTCTAAAAATCTAATGTCTAAATTATATCTATCTTTACACTTCAAAAACATTAAAAATGGATTCGATTTTTCGCAGATTAAAATATTACGGAATTGGCTTTGGAGCTGGTCTTGTGTTTGTTATTTTCTTTTTCCAAAACAGAGGCTGCAGTTGGCTACCTGACAATAGAGTCAAAAACAGTATTTTAGATAGGGTACTAGTTTTACCTGAAACGGAGTCTGTTCAAATGAAAAAGTACGGTTTAACAAAAAAAGATTTAACATTGGTCCTTAACGATGGGGAAGTACTTTTCGAAGAAAGTAAGAAAAGTGGAAATCCAAAAGTCTACGTAGTCGAAAAAGAAATTGAAAACAAAGGTAAAATGAAATTCTTCTTCACTCTTGCTGATGAAAGTTTTATTTCTGAAATTCACTTTTCTCAAAAAAACGCTAAGAATACTCGAAATACGAAAACAGGATTTGGTGATTTGATTTACTTTCCGATGGATGATAATTTAGTTTTTCCAGACTCAAGTGCTAGAGTTACTTGTCAGCAAGATGAATTAAATTTAATTAGCTCATTAGAAATACTGAAAAATCTAAAGAAAAGTGGAAAAATAGATTATTCTAAATCACATTTATTAGCATCACCAAAACCTGAACATCACCTTGTGTTTAAAGATAATAAAAACAGAGAAATAGGATGTGATGTAATTTGGTACAAAAACAAACTTAACATAACTAACTTTTACTCCCCTACCCTTTCAAATTGCAAATGACTATAAACTAGCGTTTTGATTTATACAAAATCAAAATGCTAAAACTTAAATAGGAAAATCAACACGAAATAGTTCCTTTTCACCTCTGAAAACAGCAATAAATCATCTTACTTTCTAAACATTCATTGTTGATAAATCTACAAGTGGTAGAGAATTATAGAGGGTAGTTTTATATATTTTTGTAATATGGAGTTTTCAGCAGAACAAATAGCAGGTATACTCAACGGTGAAGTCGTTGGGGACGCAGACATCACTGTAAGAGGATTGTCAAAAATTGAAGAAGGAACAGAAGGTACTTTATCATTCTTATCTAATCCTAAATACGAAGAATACATTTACACGACTGGTGCTTCAATTTGCATAGTAAACAATAGTTTTACTCCTTCAAAATCAATTCCTTCAACTTTAACAATGATCAAAGTTGAAGACGCTTATTCTTGTTTCGCAAAGTTGTTAGAATTTTACGATCAGATGCGAAAAAAAGAACCTAAAATTGAATTACCTTCTTTTATAGCGGAATCAGCAACAATTGGTTCAGATTTATATCTTGGAGCTTTTGGTTACATTGGAGAAAATTCGATAATCGGAAATAATGTTGTGATTTATCCCAATGTATATATCGGAGAAAATGTAACGATTGGTGATAATTGTATTTTACACCCCGGTTCTACCGTTTATGTTGATTGTGTGATTGGAAATAATTGTACAATTCATGCAGGAACAATAATTGGCGCTGATGGGTTTGGATTTGCACCAAATGAAAATGGTGAATTTCAAAAAATACCTCAAATTGGAAATGTTATAATTGAAGACGATGTTGAAATTGGATCTAATTGCACAATTGACAGAGCCACAATGGGTTCAACAGTTATAAAAAAAGGTGTTAAATTAGATAACTTAGTTCAAATCGCTCACAATGTAGAGATTGGTCAGAATACTGTTATGGCTGCTCAAGTTGGTATCGCTGGATCTACTAAAATTGGAAATAACGTTATGATTGGCGGTCAAGCTGGCATAGGTGGGCATATTCACGTTGCAGATGGCACTAAAATAGTAGCTCAATCAGGGATTCCAAATACGATAAGAAAAGCTGATACATTGATGGGATCTCCAGGTATACCTCTAGAAGATTTTAAAAAATCATATTTTGGCTTCAGAAAATTGCCTCAAATCTTGAAAAGACTTCAAGAAATCGAAAATAAAATTAAAGATTTAACAAACGTATAACAATGGCTGAAAAGCAACGCACACTTAAAGAGTCTGTTTTATTAAAAGGAATTGGACTTCATACTGGAGAGTTGGTAAATATTGAAATTTGCCCTGCTCCTGTAAATCACGGATATAAATTCCAACGAGTTGATCTTGAAGGTCAACCAATTATAAATGCAGATGTTGATTTAGTCGTTGCCACAGATAGAGGAACAACTCTAGAATCTAAAGGAGCTCGTGTTTATACGACTGAACATGTTCTTGCTGCTTTATACGGTATGCAAGTTGATAATGCATTAATAAAAATAGATGGTCCTGAAATTCCAATTATGGATGGAAGTTCATTATTATTTGTAAATGCTTTTGAAGAAGTAGGGTATGAAGACCAAGATGCTGATCGAGTATATTTAGAATTAGATGAAATTTTAAAATTTGAAGATTTAGCAAAAGGAACTGAATTTTTAGCTATTCCTGACTCAGCGTATAGAGTAACTGTAATGGTGGATTATAATTCACCAGTTTTAGGCACTCAACATGCTGGTATTTATGATATTACAGATTTTAAAAAAGAAATAGCAAAATGTAGAACTTTTGTTTTCTTAAGAGAATTAGAATTTCTAGCTAAAAACAATTTAATCAAAGGTGGAAATTTAGACAATGCTATTGTTTTAGTTGAACGCACGGATGTTAAACAAGAAGAACTTGATGAATTAGCTAAATTACTAGGCAAAGAAGAATTAAAAATAAAATTGGATGGAATAGGTGTTTTAAACACGACAAAATTACAATTTGAAAATGAACCAGCTCGTCATAAATTACTAGATATAATTGGAGATTTAGCATTAATCGGAAAACCAATAAAAGCACATATTTTAGGAGCTAGACCTGGCCATGCTGGAAATGTCAAATTTGCGAAAATTATTAAAGATCATTTCAAAGCAAAAGAAAAAGCGGGAAGATTTTTTGATTTAACGAAAGAACCTTTATACAATATCAATGATATTGAAAAAATGTTACCCCACCGCTATCCTTTCTTACTAGTAGATAAAGTAATGTCTATTTCTGAAGATTCAATTATAGGCTTGAAAAACATTACTATGAACGAGCCTATTTTTACTGGGCACTTCCCTGGAAATCCAGTTTTCCCTGGAGTGCTTCAAATAGAGGCAATGGCGCAAGTAGGTGGTATTTTCGCTTTAAGTAAAATTGAAAATCCAGCGTTATATTCAACTTACTTCCTGAAAATAGATAAAGTAAAATTCAAAGCGAAAGTTTTACCAGGTGACACACTAGTTTTTGAATTATTCTTATTATCACCTATCAGAAGAGGATTAGTTGAAATGGGGGGTAAAGCCTATGTGAATGGTCAGGTAGTTATGGAAGCTGATATGCTTGCTCAATTAGTAAAAGATAAAGTAGAAGAATATGATAAACAACTTAGCTAGTATTTCTGGCGATTCAACAATCGGAGAAAATGTTTTCATTGGGCCATTTACCACAATTCATGAAGATGTAGTTATTGGTGAAGGAACTAAAATTCATTCTAATGTTTCTATTTATCCAGGAACAAGAATCGGGAAAAATTGTGAAATTTTCCCTGGTGCTGTTATAGGTGTAATTCCTCAAGATTTAAAATTTGATGGTGAATATACAACAGTTGAAATTGGAGATAATACTACTATTCGTGAATGTGTAACAATTCATAGAGGTACAAAAGATAGAATGAGCACTAAAATTGGATCTAATTGTCTTTTAATGACATATGTCCATGTTGCTCATGATTGTTTAATAGGGAACAATGTAATATTAGCCAGTTATGTTGGGCTTTCTGGACATGTTACAATTGATGATTATGCCATTTTAGAAGGTACTGTTGTTGCTCAACAATTTGTTCATGTAGGTGCTCATGCTTTTATAGGCGGGGCATCATTAATTCGTAAAGATGTTCCACCTTACATTAAAGCTGCACGTGAACCTCTGACCTTTGCTGGAGTAAATTCTGTAGGAATAAGAAGACGTGGGTTTTCAGATGATCAAGTTAGAGAAATAGAAGATATTTATAGAATTCTTTATGTTCAAAACAATAACGTTTCGAAAGGAAAAGTTGCCGTTTTAGATACATTACCTGAATCAACTTTAAGAAGTCAAATCTTAGACTTTATTGATGCTTCTGATAAAGGAATAATTAGAGGATTGAATTAATAATTGAAAAACAATTTGGATTATGCTCTCTAAAAAAACAAAATATGCCATTCATGCGTTGACTTATTTATGTCAACAAGTTCCTACACAACCTACTCTAATTGTTGAAATTTCTAAGGAAGCAAATGTACCAAGAAAATTTTTGGAAACTATTCTTTTAGAACTTAAAAAACATGGTGTACTAGGCTCTAAAATGGGAAAAGGTGGAGGTTATTTTGCTAGAAAGAAAGCAAATGAAATTCAGTTATCGACTATTATAAGACTGTTTAATGGGCCGATAGCACTTCTTCCTTGTGCAAGTAAAAACTATTACGAGGTTTGTGATGAATGTCCTGATGAAAATGCATGTGGACTTCGATTTGTATTGGAAGAGGTTAGAGACGAAACATTAAATATTCTTGAAAATAAAACTATACAGGATATTATCGATAGAGAAAATTAAAAATAATTAAAAATATAATCCGTGTTTCATAGAGGAGAAGTTGTTGAATTAACCATTACAGATTATTCCTTTGGAGGAAGAGGAATTGCAAAAGTTCCAACGGAAGATGGTTTTTACGTTGTATTTGTCGATAATTCATTTCCTGGTCAAAAGATTAGAGCTAGGATTGAAAAAAAGAAAAAAAAGTTTGCAGAAGCCAAACTAATAGATATTCTTGAAAGATCTGAATTAGAGGTAATTAGTGAGTTTCAAGAAATTTCAGGAGGACCATACATCTACGTTCCAATTGAACTTCAAGAAAAGGCAAAAAAAGAAACTACCCTTGAACTTTTCCGAAGAATAGGAAATATCAAAAACATTGAAGATATTTTTGATGAATTTATTTCATCTCCCGAACATTTCTTTTATAGAAATAAAATGGAATACAGTTTCTCGTGTATCGAACATGTTCCAACTACTGGAGAAGAAATTGATGATTCTTTTGCGCTCGGATTTAAGCGAAGAGGAACCTGGTGGAAAGTTGAAAGTTTAAATAAACCAAGTGGATTATTTGACGAACAATGGGAAACTATTTTAGTCGATATTCGAAACTATTTAAAAGACACTAACTTACCAGCTTGGCATCCACCGAAAAAAACTGGATTTTTCAGACATATCGTTGTACGAAAATCATTTTTTCAAGATCAATTATTATTAAATTTAGTTACTTCGTCAGAAGAAGTTGAAAAATTTGATGTGAAAGCATTTTCTCAATTTTTACAAGATAAATTAGGTAATAGATTAGCTGGATTTCAACACACTATAAATGACAATGTAGCTGATAGAGCGAAGATTGAAAATGGATCTATTCAATTATATTACGGAGAAGATAAAGTTATCGAAAAAATAGTAGATCTCTCTTTTGAAATAAGTATGGAAAGTTTCTTTCAAACCAATCCTAAATGTGCCGAACGTTTGTATACAAAAGCATTGGATTATGTATTTGAAGGTGACTTAAATTCTAGTGAGGTTGTAATGGATCTTTTTTGTGGTACTGGGACAATTGGGCAGATTTTGACTACAAGAAAAAATGATGTCCAAATAATTGGAGTTGACATTGTAGAAGAAGCTATTCTCGATGCTAGAAAAAATGCAGAAAGAAATAATATTTCAAACATCAAATTTCACGCAGCTGATGTAGGGAAATTTTTAAAAGAATTTCCTGATTACCAAGGAAAAATTGGAACCATTATTTTAGACCCCCCTAGAGCAGGAATTGCTCCAAAAACGTTGCAAAAAGTAATTGATTTAGGAGCTAAAAACATTGTTTACATATCGTGTAATCCATCAACGCAAGCTAGAGACACAGAAACTTTAATAAAATCAGGTTATCAATTAGATAAATTATCATTGGTTGATCAATTTCCTCATACTGGTCATATTGAATCGATTGCGAAATTTGTTAAAATATAAAACAACTATTTATTGTAGAATAAAATTAAAAAAACTCTAAAACTTTCATCATGAGTGATATTGACAGATTAAATACAAACCTATTATTTACAGACGTTTGTAATATCATTGACAATGCACGATTGCGATTAGCTAAGGCCGCCAATTCTGAAATTACTCTATTATTTTGGAATGTTGGAAGTCGAATTAATAATGAGATCCTTGATAATCAAAGAGCTGAGTATGGTAAAGAAATTGTGTCGACACTATCTACACAATTGGTTCATCTCTATGGGAGTGATTATGAACTGAGAAAACTAAGAAGGATGTTACAATTTGCAACTGTATTTACTGATTATGAAATTGTGTCGACGGCATCTACACAATTGAGTTGGTCTCATTTTGTTGAATTACTTCCATTAAAAGAGGATTTACAAAAAGAATTCTATCTTCAAATGTGTCTTTACGAAAGGTGGAGCGTAAAAATATTACGTGAGAAAATAGATAGCATGCTCTATGAAAGAACAGCTATTAGTGGGAAACCTGAAGAATTTATAAAACAAGAGTTATCAGATTTAAGTGAAAAAAAATCAATTTCAGCCGATTTAGTTTTTAAGAATCCATACTTTCTAAATTTCACAGGATTGAAAGGGTTTTATAGCGAAAAGACTTTAGAAGATGTCTTAATAACCGAATTAGAACATTTTATTCTTGAACTAAGTAATGGTTTTTCATTTGTTGAACGTCAAAAAAGAATGTTAATTGATGGAGAAGATTTTTATTTAGATTTATTATTCTATCATAGAAAACTCAGAAGACTCGTTGCAATTGAATTAAAAACAGGGAAGTTTAAAGCTTATTACAAAGGTCAAATGGAATTGTATTTACAATGGCTTGAAAAATATGAAAAACAAGAAGGAGAAGAATCTCCAATAGGTTTAATTCTTTGTCCTGAAGGAGGGAAAGAACAAATTGAACTACTACAACTAGAAAAATCAGGAATTAAAGTTGGACAATATTTCACAGAGCTACCTGACAAAAAGCTACTTGAAGAGCAATTAAAGAAATCAATTCAAATTGCTAAAATGAGGTTTGAGGAGAATCAGAAAAATAATGATTAATAAAAAATGTTAGAAATTCAAAATATATCAAAATCGTTTTACAAAAAAATTGCGCTTGATGATGTTTCATTAAAAATCAATCAAGGGGAAATATTTGGAATGCTGGGACCTAATGGTGCTGGTAAAACGACTTTAATTCGAATTATTAATAAAATTATTGAACCTGAGAAAGGAGTAGTTCGTTTTAAAGGAGATTTAATGACTCAAAAGCATTTAGCTGAAATAGGTTACCTTCCTGAAGAAAGAGGCTTATACAAAAGTATGACGGTTGAAAGTCACGCTTTATTTTTGGGGCAATTAAGAGGTTTATCTAAATCTGATGTCAAAATAAAGTTGAACTATTGGCTGGAGAAATTTAATATTCAAAACTGGAGAGATAAGCGTATTGAAGAACTTTCAAAAGGAATGGCACAAAAAGTACAATTCATATGCACCGTTCTTCATGAGCCTTCACTTTTAATTTTAGATGAACCTTTTAGTGGGTTTGATCCAATCAATGTTGAGTTAATCAAACAGGAGTTGATTGAAATGAAATCTAAAGGGAAAACAATTATTCTTTCTTCCCATAATATGGAGAGTGTTGAAGCTATTTGTGATCGTGTTGCTTTGATTCATGAGTCTAAAAAAATAATTGACGGGAAAATTTCAGAATTACAAGAAAATAGAAAAAAAGGCGAATATGCTGTTCGTTTTAGAGGAAGTATGATTGCTTTTGTAAATGCTCTTTGGACTGGTTTTGAAATCGTTGATAAAGAAATTTTAGGTGATGATAAATTTATCGTTCGTGTCAAAATGAGAGGTGAAAATCGTTTTGATGATTTATTAAAAGTATTAATCGGACAAATTAATATCGAAGCAGCTTGGGAAGTTTTACCTTCAATGCAAGAAATTTTCATCGATTTAGTTCAACCAAAACAAGAATTAGCAGATGAAAAATAGTTGGTTAATCGCACTTAGAGAATGGAAAGAACGTATAAGCGCGCGTTCATTTTTGATGTTATCTGTTGTTGGACCTTTAATGGTACTAGGATTAATCTATATCCTTTTTGCAATTGGAGGACAATCGAAACAACATTGGAATATTTTAATAGCAGATCCTGCAGGTATAATGGAAAACAAAATATTGTCTCGTCAAGATGACGCAGTATCTTATTCATTTGCAGATGGATATATTGAAACAAAAGAATTTGAAAAAGCGAAACAATTTCAAAAATTTGACGCTTTACTTGAAATAAATGAGAAAGTACTTTCAAATAAATCCGCATTTGTATTCTATCGTGAGAAACCTTCTATGCGAATGCAGACTCGTATTCAATATCAAGCAGAAAGACGTTTAGAAGAGGTTTTGGTTAAACAATTTACTAAATTTTCAATTTCTGAATTTAGAAAAATAAAACAACCTTTAACAGTCGGATTTAGAAACGTTTATGATCCACTTGATGAATCTTCTGATTTAAGTGGTTGGGTAGGTTTATTTTATGGAACGGTTATTTTTATATTCATCTTCCTTTTTGGAATGACTATTTTAAGAAGTGTTTCAAGAGAAAAAAGCAATCGAATTGTAGAAGTTTTATTAGGTTCTGTAAGTCCGAAACAATTAATGTTAGGTAAAATTATAGGAATTGGTTTAGCTGCATTTTTTCAATTTGTGATCTGGACAATTTTGATTGGAATAGGCTTGTATTTCATGAGAGAAAACTTATTTCCTGATTTATTGGATGCTTCAAAAATGAATATAACTGAATTATCCAATGAAGTGTTAAGTCAAACATCTCAAGAGCAATTTTTCGCAAATCGTGAGTACAATGAATTTGTGGAACTTGTATATGAAAGAATAAATTTCACTTTTATGACGGGGTATTTTATTCTATTCTTTATTATCGGCTATTTTTTCTACGGAACTTTGTTTGCAGCAATTGGTGCATCATCAGGCTCAGAAAGTGATGGACAACAATTTGTTTTACCATTAATTTTCATGTTGTGTTTTGCCCTTTATAGTGGTTATTACTCAATGCAAAATCCTACTAGTTCAATGGCTATACTTTTTCATTACTTACCCTTTACCTCACCTGTTGTAGTAATGGTGAAACTTTCTCAAGGATATGAAACTGGTCATTTTTATGAATTATTTCTTTCATTACTTGTTCTTATTTTATCTGCACTTATTGTTTTAAGCCTTGCAGGAAGAATATATGCTAATGGGATTTTACAATTTGGCCACAGGGTAAGATTAAAACATTTATTTCGTTGGATGAAAAATTAAAATTGAGGTTGGGGATAAGATTGAGGTTGAGGTTGAGAAAAAAATTAAACCGATAATAATAATTACTAATTTTAAATCGTTATCCTATCTATTAATTATTACTTTTAACCATGAGAACAGCTGTAATAGATTTAGGGACAAATACTTTTAATTTATTGATTGCTGATATAAATTCTAAGGGATTTACAATTGTTCACAGTGAAAAAGAAGGAGTGGCTCTTGGAATGGGTGGAATTAATAAAAACACCATTTCACCTGATGCTTTTGAAAGAGGCTTAACCACTTTAAGACATTTTAAAAATATTTGTCAACTCAATGATGTAAAAGTAATAAATGCCTTTGGTACCTCGGCTTTACGAGGCGCCAAAAATGCTATCGATTTCGTTCAACAAATACATTCTGAATTAGGTATTTCAGTTTCAATCATTTCAGGTGAAAAAGAAGCTGAATTAATCTATAAAGGTGTGCTTTGGTCTTACGACTTTTCTAGTCCCGGAGTAATTATGGATATTGGTGGAGGAAGCACTGAATTCATTTTTGCAGATAAGAATGGAATGACCGATATTGTAAGTATGAATATCGGTGTTTCTAGAATTTATCAAGAACTAACCTTAAATGACCCTCTCACTCCTACTGATATTAAAATAATCACAGATTGGTTGGACGAAAAATCAAATGGATTCTTTGATGGAAAATCTGCTGATTTATTAATAGGCGCTTCAGGTAGTTTTGAAACATTTTATGAATTGATACATCATGTTCCTTTTCCTGAATTAATTCATTCAATTGAAGTTCCAATGGAGGAATTAAACGATACAATTCATTCAATTATTTCTTCGACTCAAGCAGAAAGAGATTTGAATGACTTCATTGTACCAATCAGAAAAAAAATGGCCCCAATTGCTGCAGTTAAAGTGAAATGGGTTATCGAAAAATTAGGAATTACTTGTGCCATTATTTCTCCTTGTTCTTTGAAGGAAGGCGCTCTGAGGAATTGATTTTTGATTTTTGATTTTTGATTTTTGATTTTTTTGTAGGGACAAGGCATGCCTTGTCCCTACAAAAAAATCATTTCGTTTTTTCGAAAAAATCGTCAAGAACTATATGATTCAAGTCACTTGGTGTAAATACCTCCATTAATTTTGGTCGACCATCTTCTTCGTACGTGTAAAATGATTCCATTTGATTTTCAATGTCTTCAATTGAATTTGCTTGAAAATAATCGACATTAAATGCTTTACAAATATATTCTGCTGAAAAAGTTTGTTCTGCTACAAAATATTTATTCAATTGTTCAGTCGAGGCTGGACCAGGAATAATTTTAAAAATACCTCCTCCACTATTGTTAATCATAAAGATTCTAATATTTGGAGTTAAGTGGTTGTTCCATAAAGCATTGCTATCATAGAAAAAAGAAACATCTCCTGTTATTAAGGTATTCCAATCTTCTTTTTTCACAAATGCTGCACCACAAGCTGAACTTGTACTTCCATCTATTCCACTCGTCCCTCTATTACTCCAGTAATTTATACTTGGAATAGGATCAAACAACTGACAATAACGAACAACTGAACTATTCGCCATATGTAAGTTAGACATTTCTGGTAAATAGTCTAAAACTGTTTCAAAAACTTTTAAATCTGAATAAGGTATACTTTCAAAAAAAGCAGGTAATTTATCTTGAACTAAAAAATCTTTTTGCTTCCAATTAGAACCAAACATTGAAACATTTCTTTCAACAGAAAAGTTATTTAAAATCGAAGTGAAAGCCAATGGAGAACACTCAAACGTATGCGTTAATGTTTGATAAGTATCCATAAAAGGGAAATCATACCCAACTTTCCAGTGATAATTAGCTTTGTATTTTCTTAAATAACTTTTAATACGTTTTGAAACTACTGCACCTCCAATTGTGATTAATAAATCAGGGGCAAAAGCTTCTAATTCGTCTTCTGAAATGGCATTTAATGTTCTATCAATCGTATGAATAAAAGTAGAATGTACTTGATTAGATGTGTTTTCCACTAAAATAGCAACAGAAGTATCATCAGCTAATAATTTCATCTGTTCTAAAAGAGCTTTATCAATTGGTAACTGACCACAAATAATCATTTTTTTTGGAGAAATTTTCCAAATTTCTTTCAATTCATGTTCTTGAGTTGAATTTAATTGAAAAAATGGTGTTATCGTTTGAATGATTTTCCCTTTTATTGAAGTAATTTCTTCTGTTCCATACAAAGGTTCATTGAATGACATATTGATATGAATCGGACCTTTCCAAGTACCATTTCCTAGATTAAATGCAGTTGAAATTTCTCTCTCTAATTTCCAAATTTCATCATTTGTTCGACAATGTTCTGATAATGTTGTTGAATATCGAATGTGATTTTTAAAAACTTCATGCTGAACAATTGTCTGTCCATCCCCTTGATCAACCCATTCTTCTGGTCTATCGGCAGTAATTACAACTAAAGGCAATGATTGATAATAAGCTTCAGCGACTGCAGGGTAATAATTCAAAACTGCAGAACCAGAAGTACAAATAATTCCAACAGGTTCGTTCAATTGTTGCGCCATTCCCATTGCATAAAAAGCAGCACTTCGCTCATCGTGAATGACAATACAATTAATCGATGGATGTTCATCAAAAGCAATAATAAAAGGTGCATTTCTTGAACCAGGCGAAAAAACAACATTTTTCATCCCGTGTGCTAAGCATTGTTCAACTAATAATTGAACTCCCTTTTTATTACTTGAAATCATGGGGTAAAGTTAAATAAAAAAATGATGTTGGATGTTGAATGATGAATGTTCAATTATTGAAATTTTCAAGTCATTCGATCAAACATCAATAATTTAAAATTAAAAATTAGATATTCTCCATTACATTCAATAAAGTTCTACTTTTATTTTCTGTTTCATTCCATTCATCTAATGGATTTGAATCTTTGGTAAAACCTCCTCCAAGGTATAAATAAGCATTCCCTTTTTGAATTTGACAACATCTCAAGTTCACGAATAAATTGGTGGCTTTTGGAGAAATTAATCCAATCATTCCAGTATAAAACTCTCTATCGTGCGGTTCTCTAAAATTAATAATTTCAGTCGCTTCTTTTTGAGGTAAACCACAGACAGCAGGAGTTGGATGAATCGATTTGGCTAGCTCAACTACTTTTGATTGATCAATATCAAAACTAATATCTGTTTTTAAATGAATTACCGGGCCAGCTTCAACATCATATGGACCATTGATATATAACTCTTTAATACCTGAAGTCAACAGTTTATCTTGGATAAAACCTGTAACATATGCTTGCTCCAATAGTTCTTTCTCTCCCCACGGTTTATCTTTGTCTTGAATTGATTTTGTTCCTGCCAAAGACATTGTAAAACCCGAATTTGAAAAAGCGTGAATTAAAATCTCTGGAGTAGCCCCAATCCAGGTTCCAATTGATTCTCCAGAAACCAAATAGCAAAAAGCTTTCGGATAAGTATCACACAAAGAGGCAAATAATTCATTTATCTTAGATTCATCAAAAGCTATTTTTTTGACTCTTGAAAATACCGCTTTTTTAATTTTTTTTTCTTCAAAAAGGTTTATGAAATTTTTAGCATCTTTCAAATAATCTTCTTTTGAAATAACATAAGGCTCATTACAAAAAAATGTAGACTTCCCTTCAGAATTATTCGAAGATGGAATAAATTCAATCATTCTGTCTTTTAAAAAAGTAGAAATAAAAAATCCCTTCACTTCTTTCAACGATTGAATTTCTCTAAAATATCCGATTTGAGAAACGATATCAGAACCAGGAATTCTATATTTTAAAATATCAGCCATTCACTTTTGGAACTATCATTACTGTTAATCGACCTGTGCAAACTAATTTATCCGTATCTGTATCAAAAATATCAACTTGCCATAAATGAGTTCTTTTTCCGGCATGAACAATTTTCCCTATTCCTTTAACAGTTCCGCTTTTAACTCCACCAATATGATTTGCATTTATTTCAATTCCAACTGGAGCTTCTTTAGATAAATCTATCAATAAAGTTGACCCCATTGATCCAATACTTTCAATTAATGCAGCGCTTGCACCACCATGTAATAATCCCATTGGTTGGTGAGTTCTGTGATCCACTGGCATAGTAGAAACAATATAGTCATCCCCTATTTCAATGCATTTAATACCTAATACTTCCATTAAAGTATTCTTATTAAATGCATTAACCGTATCAATATCAACTTTTTTTAACTTCATTATTTCTAAAATGAAAAAGACTGAAAAGCGAATAAGCCAATCAGTCCTTTAAGTTATAATAAGGATTTAATTATGACTTTTTATTACACAATGCTAGACCTTCAATAGCCGATGCATCCTGTTGATACATTAAAAGTACTCTATTAAATAAAACTTTTGCTTCTTCTTTTTTACCTAAATAATAATTTGTCCAAGCACTCATTGTAATTGCATCATAATCAAGAGGAAACAATGTCAATGTAACATCAAAATATTTAAGGGCTTCAATATAATTTTTTCTGTAGAAATAGATCATTCCTACTCTATAATTAACCAATGAATTTTTAGGATCAAAACGAATAATTAACTTGTAATTATTTTCTAATTCAACCCATTTTTCTTGAGCAACTAAAGGATTACATAATCCCCACAGCGGTTCTGTTGCAGTTGGCATTAAAGCAATTGCTTTTTTATAGTAAATAACTGAGTTCGAATAGTCTTTGTTTAAATAATTCAACCAACCAATTCGTAAATTAACCAAATACGATTTATCTGAATAAATTGTCTGTATTGCTTGTAAAGCTGTTTTGTAATCTCCTTGGTCTTCAGCAATAAAACTTTTAGCAAAAGCTTCTTGCATTGCTTTTGTCTCCTGTGCATTATAATTAACTGAAATAAACAGTAAAAGAGTGCAAATAATTAACTTAATTGATTTCATACTATTTGAATTTAGAATGTAAAAATAATCTAATTTATTTAATAAGTGCTAATCCTTCCGTAGCTGAAACATCTCCCTGATATAATAACAATACCCTATTAAATAGTACTTTAGCTTCATTTGTCTTTCCTAAAAAATAATCGGTCCAAGCGCTCATTAATAGATTATTGTAATCTAAAGGATATAAATTTAATGCAACATCAAAATACTTTTTAGCCAAGGTGTAATTCTTTCTATAATAATACATTACCCCTAGTTTATAATGAGCCGTTGCACTTTTTGGTTCTAACTTAATAATTGATAAATACGTTTTTTCAACATCCGCCCATTTTTCATCTGCAATTTGTGGAGATAAAATAGCCCACAAAACTTCTACTGAAGCAGGCATTAATTCAATTGCTTTTTTATAATAATTGATGGACGAAGCATAATTTTTATCTAAATAACACAACCAGCCTAAACGGGTATTAATAGAGTATGCTTTATCTGAATAAACATCCTTAATAACCTGGATAGCTTGATCATATTGATATTTAGCTTCATAAGCATAGCTTTTCGCGAATGCAGTCTGTAATACTTTACTGTCTTGTGAAAAAGAGTTCAATGAAACGATTACACTAAGCGCTACTAGAGTTTTTCTTAAAAATTCCATTTTATTGTTGTTGTTATGTTATTATTTGAATAATTATAGTTGAAATAATTTGCTGTAAAAATAGTATTTGGAGATAATCCAGTTTGAGTATATTTAGTATAATATCCTTCTCTTGTCTGATAACTATAACTCAATATAAATTCTACTTTTTTTCCTGTTAAATGTAAATCCAATCCTGTATTTTGTAGAACTGGATCGGGAGTATTATATGAAGTAAATCCTAAACTTGACATATAATTCAAATGATTCCCTTTTGAATATTTTACTTCTAGCCAAACATTTTTAGAAACGATAAATCCGAGTTTTTGACTGAATACATTTTGAATCGCCTCATTATTATTAATATATGCAAATGATGTAGTACCAAATAACTTCATATTCCCCAGAGGAAAATAGGATAGCGAGACTTCACCCTGATACTGATTTGTACTATATAAATTACTGTAAATTCCAGTTATTTGAGGGAAAATATATTTCATTCTTTTACCAATTGACAAAGAAACTAAATAATTAGAGTAATTAATTGATTCTGTACTATCAACAAAAACCATTCTAGTTAAATCAGCTGATTTTATGGTAGTAGACCAAAAACTAGTAGTGTTGGTTTGAAAAAATGCACCACCTAATCCAATTAATAAACCATTTTGAAATTGATATGCCAATCCTAAATTGTATTGATATTGTAAATTTGTGTATTCTTTCTCAGATTTTAAATTTCTATTTGTCGTCAAATTAAGAAAATCTTTATACGCAAATTCATATTTCGAATACACATTTGTCTTATATCCTGCTACTTTATTATAAAAATGCAATCGATTTCCAAAGGTATTCTCGACTACTAATCCACCACCACTTGTTACTCCATTGGAAATTAGATTACCTGAAGTAAAGGTTGAACCTAACAACTGACGATCTTGCCCACTTTTAATACTAGAATTCATATAGGCACCTACTGATAAAATAATGCTATCGATTTTCTTTTTCACATACCCTACTTTCTTTTGAAAATCAGCACTTAATGAAGTAGCTAAAGCATTTGCATTTTCAATTCTTCCGCTAAATAAATAGGTATAATACAAATATTCTTGCACAACCTCATTTGCAGGGTTCATTTTGTAAGCAGCTTCGAAATGCTCCACAGAATACTCATATTTTTTTTCGTTATAGCCTAGAATAGCCAATCGCATTCTAAAATCATAGAAATCAATCCCCTCTTTTAAGGCTTTTTTCCCTGTTTCTTTAATTGCTTTAAAATCATTTCTCAAAAATTCTACATAGGAAGCGCTATCAACACTTGGGTACGATATATTCTTTTGAGAAAATAAATTTTGTAAACAAAAAAAGAAAAATAAAACGATTAATAAACGCATATAAATGTTTTTTTAACTCCGTTTTGAATAAAACAGAATGTATTAATAGTATTTTCTTTTATGTCAATTTCAAAATTTAGCTTTCTAAATTTTAAATTTAAAAATTTAGCTTCTACTTCTGAGGCAATCGTTGCTTTTGATGGTTGGTGAATATTGTCAATATTTATGGATTTTGATCTATACTCAGCCTTTGTAAATAAATAAAAAGGGGCTACAAAATCTTGTATCCATTGTAAAATTGGGCTATTAAAATAATTCAATGAAACAGAATCAGTTACATCAACATTCTCGTAACAGCCTAATAAAACTCTATAACAGCCTAAAAAGAAATAAAACAACAACGATTTTCTACTTCCCTCAAAGTCATAGAAATAAAACATGGTTCCATCATTCACGAAATACGCAACAGACTTCGTTTTTGGACAGAAAATATAACTTCTATTTAACTCATCTGTATGCACTTCCCACGTTACCTCATCATTCGTTTCAGAATTTTTAAAGGTGATTTTTCTTCCTGGAATAAAAGCAAAACTATCCGTTAACAATGAATGTGATTCTACGTTACTTATCAAAGTTTCCTCTTTAGGGATTTCCGAAATTCTCAATTGCTGTTTATTCTTCTCCTTTTCAATAAAATAAGCAATCGGGTATTCTAACGTTTTAGAGCCAATGATGGGTGATAATTGCAATTGAAAATGAATATGTGGTTCTGGAGATCTTCCAGAATTCCCACAAGTAGCTAAAACAGATCCTTTCATCACATAGTCACCTATTGCGACTTTAAAAGAATCTTTTTTGATATGACTAATTTGAGTGAATAATCCATTTTGATGATTCAAAATAATTGTATTCCCCCAATTTTCAACTGTATTTACTCCTGAGATTTCATTCTCTTCAACTGTATTTATTATATCGTATACAAATCCATCTAAAGGGACTAATACAGGCTTATTGTAACAATAAAAATCTTCTTTTTCGGTCCCAGTATTATTAAAAGTTGCATTCGTTTCATCTACAATTACAAAATCTAACGCTTTCCCCCAATCTCCTAAATGAGTTATTTTTCCATCATAGCCTTGACTAACAAACCAATCTCCCCAAAATGGTAAATAAACCTTTGCTAAATGTGCGTTTTTAAAACGATGCATTGAAGTGATGTACTTATAAATCGTTTTTTCAGCTGAATAATATTGTATCGTAATCAAATTGAAAAACCTGTGAAACCATCTGTGCTGTAAAAACAATAAAAACAAAGAAACGATTACACTGAATGAAAGTGTAAAAGATTTTAATTGAAAAACACCCATTGATTTGTTCAAGAAAAGCATTAACATCATTAAAATGGGAGTCAAACAAAAAACGGCCAAATAACTATAAATATTGGGAATTAAGTAAAAACAACCGATTCCAATTGCCATAAAAATAAAATTCGAACCAACTAAATTCAACTCTAAATCATTTACATCTGCACCAAAAGCAGTATAAAAAAGATAGGCTGAAAGAAATCCGATTAAACTCAAAGTAAAAGCAATTCTAGAAAAATACAAAATCGCAGCTGCTACTAAAATACCTGCTAATACACTCGTTTGAAAAAAAGTACCTGCTAACGTTTTAAAATAAATCAACGCAAATTTTGGAACAGAAATAGCATCAAATGAATGTACAAACTGATAAAAAGGGAATGTTTCTTGTTTCGCTAAATGATTCAATACGAACACATTATCTTCGTTCAGATAAATATTACTAAAACTACCTACTGATAAGGAAATAATTGAATAAGTTAAAATAAAAGGAAATGCTAAAAAAGGTAGTTTATGCCTACTAAAAATTCCATGCAACCAAACAGAAATCATCAACAACATTGCAATAGCAACAAAAAATAAAAGAATAAAAGTTGCATTTACTTCGTATTGATATCCTAAAAACAACCCCAATAGTAGAGCATTGAATCCATATAACCCTTCTCCTATTAAATGTCTGTTAATACCAGTTAAATAGGCAATTGTGTTGATTAAAATAACTGCTAAAAGTCCTGATAAACCTAAATGAGGTGTAAAAAAAGTAATTAGAACGATAACCAAAGCCAACACTTTATCAACAGAATAAAAGATCTGACTATAACTATTCAATATGGTATTGATCCAGTATTTCAGCATGCGTTTTTATTTATTAGTTAATAGTTATTAGCAATTAGTAGATAGCAAAAACTAACTACTAATCACTAAAATCTAGTAAAACTACTGTATATTTTTCAAATGCTCAGGCATTCTTTCTAATTCCATCATTGTATCTAATGATTCGTTTTCACGAAGAATATGAGATTTTCCTTCCATATCGATCATTACAATTTTTGGTCTCATTTGTATGAATTGCATCCACTGTGTCATGTTGTAAGCTCCCACTTTGTGAACAACAACTTGATCTCCTTTATTCAACAATGGTAAATTTATGCTTTCTCTGATACAATCGATATTCATGCACAATGGACCATAAATTACCATATCTTCAGTATGGTGAGTAAATTCTTGCGCTGGAGAAATTTTGTAATCGTACCAGAAAGCATTAAATAATAAGTTTACACCAAAATCCATTATTGTTGCTCTTCTATCGTCACTCAATCTTTTCGTTGCAACTACCGAACCAATCAACCAAGCCGCATCGTCAATTAATGCTCTACCTGATTCTAAAATGATTGTTGGTAATTCATCTTGAGCGAAATTTGAATTTAGAATAGCCGAAGTAATTACTTCTGCATAATCATCGATCGTTGGAACGATATCTGCACCTTGTAAATACGAACCTTTCAGCGTGTTAGTTGAAGCAAATCCTCCACCTAAATCTAAGTATTGAATTGGTTTACCTGTTTTCAATTTCACATTCGTTGCTAAATCACATAACTTATAAGCAGCTGTTGCATAAGCACTTGTAGACAACATAAAAGTACCAATGTGACTATGTAAACCAACTAATTCTAATTCTTTGTGAGCTAAAATTTTGATAATTGCATTCCAAGCCTGACCATTCTCATAATTGAATCCGAAACGATCCCACATTGGGTAGATACCAGTATCCATATTTACACGAATCGCAACTCTTGCTTTTTTCCCTGTACCGTCCAATAGTCCAACTAATGAATATAATTCGTCGAAGTGATCAATGTGAATTAAAGAGTTGTTTTCAACTGCTAATGCTAAATCTTCTTCTGTTTTATCTGGACCATTGAAAATGATTTTATTTCCTTCAACACCATTTAACAAAGCTTTTTTGTATTCATAAATTGATACAACTTCTGCCCATGAACCTTCTTGGTGAAATACATTACAAACTGCACTCAAATAGTTTGTTTTGTAACTCCAAGCAAATTGAATTTTTGGGTATCTTGTTTTGAACGCTCTGTTCGCATTTTGAACATTTTTACGGATTTGTCTTTCCGAAATAACGAAACAAGGTGAACCGTAATCTTCAATTAATTTACTAACTCTTACACCGTCTAAATGTGTTACTGGAGCAAATTCTGTTTTTGTTCCAAATTTGTTCATTGAACCTGTATTCAATTTTTGAATAAATGGTCTCTCGTATGATAACTTACTCATAATGTTTTAATTTTATAATGTTGTTTTATTTTTGACTTTAGACATTAGATGTTAGACTTTAGACTGATTATCAACAAAGTAAAACTCATTTGTCTAATGTCTATTGTCTAAAAATCTATAGTCTCTTGTCAATTTTATAATTCTCCTAATGTTGAAATTTTTTCGTAATCCTTAATATCTACTATTTGATCGAATGAAAAACGGACAAATAATTTTCCTACATCATACGATTCAAATGGTTTCACTTCTTCACCTAAAGCCATTTTTACTAAAGCTTCTGGATGATTTTGACCACAACCTTTAGCTAAATAAACCCAAGCAGGGAATCGAGGATTCATTTCTAACAGGTAATATTCTCCATCTTTCGATTTAATGAATTCTAATTCGCATCCACCTTTCCATTTCGAATTACTAATTACTCTGTTTGTGATTTCAATTAAATTTTCATCATCTAATGAAATTCCAGCCCATGCTTTTCCTTTATCAGTGATGTATAATTTTCTCATTGGAACAGCTCCGATGCAATTTCCTTTACCGTCTCCAATAGCTGTTACGTTCACTTCATTTCCACTAACGAACTCTTGAACGATGATTGGTAATCCCCATTTAGCACTGATTTTATGGAAATAATTTACCGCTTGTTCTGGCGTTGCAGCTATCGAAGCATCGTAATACTTCCCTTTGATAACCAATGGATAAGTAAACTCATTTTTCAATGCATAAATTTCATTTGCTGAAAAGATCATTTTTGCATAAGGTACTTTTACGCCATTTTCTTCTCCAAATTCATACAAAACTGATTTATGTCTTGATTCGAATTGTTCTTGAGATGGTAAAAATGTTTCGATTCCAAAATCACTTTTCAATTTAGCTGATAATTTGATGAAACTATGTAATTCAGCATCAAAATTTGGAATGATTACGTCTATTCCTTCAACATCATGAATATACTTTAACCTTTCTAACAAACTTGCAGTCCCTGAAGATGGTAATGGAATAGAATATGATTTATCAACCAAATCACGCATATACAAACCTGGCTCAAGGTTTTCATAGGACAACCCGATGATTCTCACATCAAAGTACTCGCTTTCCTTTAATGCTCGAATAACAGGTATTCCAGGTCCAGGACTATCAATATTATTGAGTCCAGAAACGGCTACTGTTATTTTACGTTTAGTCATTATTTACAAGTATTTGGTAACTATTTAACATCATAAAGAAATCTCCAAGGTCTTTTTCTAACGTTGATTCGTCAGTTGAAAATTTCAATGCCAATTCTTTTATTAATTCCTCTTTCGATTTATTTTCTTTTAGTAATCGTATAATTTCTAACCCAACTTGATTTGTTGAGAAAGAATCTCCAGTCGATGGGTTGAAAACAAACCCTGAATCACTGATTGCAATATTTTTATTGATTTGCATACCGTTTATGTTTTAGTGTGTTGCTAAGTAATGCATTGTATTTCGATTTATTTTAAATGTATCGGGGAATGGGTGAAAAGTATCGGGGAATGTGAAAAAATGTTGGATTATGTTTTTTTTTATTTTGCAGAGGCGCGATTAATCCCGCCTCTGCAAAATAAAAAAAAACGTTCAAAACCCTGTCGAAACGTAAGCCTTAAAAAATGCTTCTTCGTGACTTTTACCTATAGGAATTTCTGTTATACCTAAATTAATCACCTTTCCTCTTACAGATTCTATTCTGTTTATTGGAACGATATAAGAACGATGAACCCTAATAAAATCTTTTTCGGGTAATTTTTCTAATGCTTTTTTGATACTCATTAAGGTTAAAACCGGTTTTTTACCTTGAATGTGAATTTTAATATAATCGTCTAATGTTTCAATGTATACGATTTCAACTAATGCTATTTTCACTAAACTATATTCAGATCGAACTTGTAAAAATTGTTCCTCGCTATTTGAATTTTTATTTCTTATCTGATAGATTTCATTTGCCTTGTTCAATGTCTGACTAAATCTTTTTAAATCGAAAGGAAGTAACAAATAATCTACCGCATTCAAATCAAACGCTTCAACAGCAAACTCTTTCGAATTACTTACAAAAACTACTAATAAATTCTGATTGAGATTCTTATAGAACTCTATTCCTGAAATAGTTGGAAAATCGGTATTAATAAACAATAAATCGATTGTATTTCGACTTATATATCGAGAAGCTTCAATTGTATTTGTAAATGTTTTTTGTACTGAAATGTATTGGACACCCTCACAAAACTGACTTATCAGTTTTGAATTTTCTTCGGTATCAACTACAATACAATTTATCATTTTTTTTTACTAGAAAATAGATTTTTAGAACTTAGACATTAGACTCTAAATCACTATTCTATTCAAATATAATAAAATGAATGGCTTAGAAAAGTGAGGGTTGAAAAAATAACATATTATTAGTATAAGGTTAAGATTGAGTTAGATTGCTTCTCAAACTTATCCTCAATCTAATTAATCATACAGCTGATTGTTTTTTAATGATCTTCCAAAAAAGAGCTGGTAAAAAACGTTTTAATGTTACAGCTTTAATTTCTTTGTTTCCTATTAAAATTTCTTTCTTATTTGTTTCAACAGCTTTCATTAAAATAGAAACACATTCTTTTACCGACATTCCGGTTGCTTGATTGTGGTCCATAACGCCGTGTTGATGCCCTTTTTCATTTAATGCATGAACAGAAATATTCGTATTTATTTTTCCTGGATAAGCAATCGTAACGTTGATATTGTTTTTTTCTTCTTCCAACAAAACACTTTCATAAAATCCTTGAAGCGCATGTTTTGAAGCACTATAGGCTGAACGAAGAAAAAAACCAAATTTTCCTGCAATACTAGAAATTACAATAATATGTCCTGATTGTTTTGTTTGCATATAAGGTAAAACAGCTTTTGTCAAGGCTATATTTCCAAAGTAATTAATTTCCATTATTCTTCGGTCTACCTCTAATGGAGTTTCACTAGCTTCTGAACGTTGACTTAATCCTCCGTTATTGAATAAAAAATCTATTTTACCCATTTTAGAAATTACTTCTTTTGCTAATTCTGGGAAATTTTGAGAATGTTCCAAATCCAATGAAATACAAATGTGTTGATCTGAATTAGGAAGTGTAGATTTGATTTTTTCTAAAGTATCTAAATTTCTAGCTGATAAAACAATTTTCACTCCTTTTCCCGCTAAATCCCTCACTATACCCTCTCCTATTCCTGAAGATGCACCTGTTACCCAAGCAACTTTTCCCTGAAAACGATTCATTCTCTAAATTTTAATCAAAGGAAAGAAAAATCTATGAATATTCATCTTTATAAAATACAATTTATGTATTTGAACTTTACAGAAAACAATTCTCAAAAACAATCTTTACAAACAACAGTTTAAGTAATTGTATTTTACAAACAACAATAAATAAAAATGTAATACATAAAAAACAATTTTAATAGTTGTATTTTACAAAAAACAATAATTAAAAATGTAATATACAAACAACAATTACTATATTTGCAGTATGAAAACAACAATATAAACAATTGTAGTATCTAAAAAACAACAACTATATTTAATAAAACAAAGAGACAATTACAGATTTAATCAATTCATACAATGGAATATTTAATTAATAAATCAAATAAAAAAACACAGCACACAAAGACTGACTTCAAGAGGTATTTATTCTCTAAAATTGACTGGCAGCTAAGACTTATTTTAATTTTAGGTCATAGAGGAACTGGAAAAACGACACTCATACTCCAACATTTAAAGGATAATTTAGAAAAATCTATCTATTTAAGTTTGGATGATTATTTTTTCGAAACAAATCGATTGGTTGAGGTAATCGAAGCATTGCACACGAAAGGATATAGATCATTTTACATAGATGAAATACACAGATATGAATATTGGTCGAAGGATCTAAAAAACATTTATGACGACTACCCAGATAGTAGATTTATCGTAACGGGATCTTCTATTCTTGAAATCTCTAAAGGGCAAGAAGACTTATCAAGAAGAGCTGTTGTTTATACATTAGTAGGATTGTCTTTTAGAGAATTTCTACTTTTAGATCAAAAAATTGACCTCCCTAAACTGACGATTTTCGATATATTGAATAATCATTCTACTTTATCTGTCGAATATTTAGACAAATTTGAATTAAAAACTCATTTCAAAAATTATTTAAATTACGGATATTATCCATTTTATCAGGAAGGTAAAAGTAGTTATCATCAAAAATTAAATGAGGTAACCAATTTGATTATAGATTCCGATATTGCACCCTTTGAGGAATTAAACTACACTACAGTTAGAACGATGAAAAAATTACTCTATGTAATCAGTCAATCTGTTCCTTTCACTCCAAATGTTAGTAAGTTATCGACGAAGCTTCAAGTGGCAAGAAATACAATACTTAGGTTGTTTGACATTTTAGATAAAGCTCAATTAATCTCATTGGTTCATGCTTCCACAAAAGGAATAACTTTTTTACAAAAACCTGAAAAAATTTATCTTCAAAACACCAATTTATCTTACATGTTTTCTGACCAACAAGTAAACATAGGAAATTTAAGAGAAACGTTTTTCTTTAACCAATTAAATGTAAACCATGAAGTAACCACTTCAAAATATGGTGATTTTATGATTGATAACATTTACACATTTGAAATTGGAGGTCAAGGAAAAACTAGTAAGCAAATACAAGGTGTTCCGAATGCGTTTTTAGCGATTGATGAAGTAGAGTTCGGAAGTGGGAATAGAATTCCGCTTTGGATGTTTGGGTTTATGTATTGAAGGGGGAGGTAGAATGAGACTGAGGTTGAGGTTGAGGAATTATGAAAACGTTACCTGTCGTATTAAGTGAAGAAGAAGAAGAAATATTACTTATCCTACGAAGTGTTTCTAATTTAAAGCACAAAGCAATTTTAATGGTTATCTATTCTGCTGGACTTCGAATTTCAGAATGCATCAATTTAAAAATCAAAGATATAGATTCAAACAGAATGCAAATTCGTGTAGAACAATCAAAAGGTAAAAAGGATAGATACACCTT
>CAMDMY010000006.1 GCA_945902775.1 Chryseobacterium gleum
AGAAGCATGTAATACACAAAGAGGATCTTTAGCAAATGTTGTTTTAGCTGGTTTAACTAAATACGAAAACATCAAAAACGAAACAGATTTAAACAAAGAGCAAAAAATCGAGTCTTTGAAAAAAGAATTAGAAGAAGCTACAGCGTTAGAGTTACCAATGTTATCTAAAAACTTAGTTATTCTTTCTACATGTGCTTCTATCGCAACTTTGATTGGTTTGATTGGAACGGTATTGGGGATGATTAAATCTTTCGCTGCGATGGCTGGTGGTACTCCAGATACAGCTCAATTAGCAACTGGTATTTCTGAAGCACTTATCAATACTGCTTTAGGTATCTTCGCTTCTACAATTGCGATTATCTTCTTTAACTTATTCTCTACTAAAGTTGATCAATTAACTCATAGTATGGATGAAGCATCTTTTACAATCGTTCAAGATTTTACAGCTTCTCACAAATAAGAAATAGCTTTTACAAGCTCGTATTAATATTATAAAAGAACGAAATGGCAGAAGTAAAAGGACCTAAAGGATCTCCAACCATTGACATGACTCCAATGGTGGATTTAGCATTCTTATTGGTAACTTTCTTTATGCTTTCAGCTAACTTCCGTTCAGACGAACCTGTAGTAGTTGATACTCCATCGAGTATTGCTGCTGAAGAAATACCTAAGAACATTGTATTAATTACAATTGACAAAGGTGGACGTGTGTTTTACGGATTTACAGCTGGTGAAGAAGCTAGAAAGAATTTATTAATTAAAATGGCCGCTAAGTACAAGGTTAAATTATCTCAAGATCACTTGAAAAAATTTGGCTTATTGACGAGTTTTGCGTGTGATGTACACCAACTTCCTCAATACTTGGATTTAGACCCAGAAGCTAGAAAGAAAACAACTGGTTCAATTCCTACTGATTCTACAAATAACCAATTGAAAGATTGGATTAATTTTGGTAACATCGAAGGATTAGCTGCAGGTAAAATCAAATTTGAGGATGCTGCTGCAAAAGACCCAGAAGTTGAAATGAATGAATTTAAACCTAAATTCATTTTGAAAGTAGACGGTAAAGCTCTATACTCTCACGCTAAAAACGTGATTGAAACTTTTAGAGATTTAGATTTAAATAACTTAAACTTCGTTACTTCTTTGGAAGCTGGCGGACAAAAATAAGAGACGATATGGCAGATATGGGAGATAGTGGCGGCGGCCAAAGTGGCGGAAAAAAACGCGCCAAAAAAGGATCAACGAGAGTTGATATGACTCCACTTGTTGATTTAGCATTCTTATTATTGACGTTTTTCGTATTGACTTCTACTTTTAGTAAACCGAAGGTGATGAGTTTAGTATATCCTGCTAAACCGAAACCAGATCAAGTCATTGATGCACAAGCTCAAAAAATAAACAATGCTATTACGTTCCTATTGAGCGAAAACAAAATCTTTTATTACGAGGGAGAATATTATCCTGCTGGTAATCCAAAAGGAGAGCCAGCTACGCAATTAAAAGAAACTGATTTCGGTCCTTCAGGAGTTCGTAAATTATTAGCTGATAAAAACAAATCAGTTATCATTGGAAAAGCAAAATTAAAAGCTGAATTAGATAGTAAAAAAATCCAAGAGCACCAATATTTGGAAGGTCTTAAAGATTTGAAAAAAGCTGATGAAGCTCTAAAAGTTTTGATCAAAACGGATGATAAAGCAATCTGTAAAAATTTCATTGATTTAGTGGATGAGTTAAGAATTCACGAAATTGGTGTAATTGCTCCAGTTGATTTATTAGCAAGTGAGTATGAATTGATAAAAGCTAAAACGAAATAAGATGGGAGTTACAATTAGCGTAATCATTCTTATAGCATTGGTTTCCCTTTACGACTATTTTTCAGCTCGTAACTGGCAACAAGTAACCTCTGTTAGAAGAAATGATGTTGTCTTTGAAGACAGAAACAAAGCCTACGGAGCCTACCAAATTAGAAAAACATATGATAGAAGAGTTGTTCTTATCATATTAGGACTTTGTTTGGTTATCGGTACTGCTTTCGGAACGTATAAATACATTAAATCTATTCCTGAAGAGGTGATTGAAGAAGCTCCAATTGATATGACTCAATTTGATCTTCCAGCAGCACCGCCAGAGGAAGAAGTTCCACCACCAGTGGAGGAACCACCACCACCAATGGAAAAAACATTGGCTTTCTTACCTCCTGTTGTTGTGGATGAGGTAGTTGATAATCCTCCGCCATTACAAGATGACCTGAATGAAACGAAAGTTTCTACAGAGACTCATGAAGGTGAAGAAACGTTTGATGCACCAAAAGAAGAACAAAAAGTAACAGTTGTTGAACATGTCGAAGAAGTAGAAGCATTTGTTGATGAAGAAGCTGAATTCCCTGGAGGTATGGCTGCATGTTATGCATTTATTGGTAAAAATATTAATTACCCTCAATCTGCAATTGAAGATCAAATTCAAGGTAAATGTTACGTTAATTTCGTAATAGACAGAGGTGGAAACATTAGTGATGTAAGAGTTGCTAAAGGTGTTCCAGGATGCCCTGAATGTGATAAAGAAGCAATTAGAGTAGTTCGTATGATGCCAAAATGGAAACCAGGTAAAAAGAACGGTACAGATGTTAAATCTCGTTTTATGGTTCCAGTAAACTACAAATTAGAGTAATACTCAAAATAGAATTTTTAGAAATCCTCGAAGCTTTTGTTTCGGGGATTTTTTATTATAAAACAGTTAATAGTATGAATTTCTCAATTATAAATCAAATACTCTCTTTTTTCATTGTACTTGCTTGTCTTACTTTAGTTTATAGTTTGACATTTACTGATTTCATGTCAACTAAAATCGTTGGTCCCAAACGCATATTTTTCATCATTTTCCTTCTAGCTTATGCAGGATTTAGAGTCTATAGAGTATTAAAAGCTAGAAAAAATTAATGCTTTTCTAGAATTATCAAATCAAGACGATTACCTTTGGTTAGAGATGAAAAAAATCAGTAAATACCTATTAATATTTTGGATTTCCTTTATTACATTGGGAATTATGATGGGAGCCACTCGTCATATTTATACGTATGGTAGAAATATAAAAGGCACTCCCAAATCTATCATTGAATTTTTATCATCTTATATTTCTATTATTTTCCATTACGGTGAAGAATCAAATCCAATGTTGACTTCCATTGATAAAGGTCAGCATTTGAAAGATGGATTCAATTACACATCTTTTTACAAAGGAAGCAAAGATTACATTTTAGAATCAGCATATGGTAAAAAAGAAAAACAAAGTATTGTTAGATTAATTCGAATTAGGGACGGTAAAACTCTCCATACTTGGGTCCCTGACATTGATTTTCTTAACAAAAAATACAACGATTTTTTTTGCTATAATTCTAAAAATCAGATGAACAAAAAAAACACCCAAATTATAAATCCTATTCTAACAAATGATGGGTCAATAATTTATGGTGGTACAGGATTCTACAAGATTGACAAAAATTCAAAAATCGTATGGGAAAATATATATCGCTCCCATCATTCCAATGAAATGGATGAAAATGGAGACTTTTGGATTTGCGGATATAATTCTAATAAAAGAATCGCTCGGAAATTACTTTTAAAAGATGATGCCATTCAAAAAATAGATGGTAAAACTGGAAAAATAATTTATCAAAAATCGATTTATGAAATTCTAAAAGAAAACGGATTGCAACGAGGGTCGATATTTATCAACCCAATTATTAGTAGTTCTTCTAAATACTATGACTATTTCCATCTCAATGATATACAACCAGTTATAAAAGATACAAAATATTTCAAAAAAGGAGATCTTTTTATAAGTTTAAGACAATTAAATTTAGTTATGCTATTCCGACCTTCTACCAATAAGATTCTATGGAAACGAACTGGAGATTGGCTAAATCAACATGATGTTGAAATTTTAGACGATCATCGAATTTCTATTTTCGGAAACAATATTACAATCGGTAAATTCCACATTGAATCTAAAAATTTAATAGATGGACATAATATTGAATATATCTATGATTTTGAAAAAGATACAATTACAACTCCTTTTGAAACTTTATTTACATCTGCTAACATCGGTACCTATACAGAAGGTAGAGCTAGAATTCTAAATAATAATGAAATTTTCATTGAAGAAACAAATCATGGTAGATTATTGTATGGAAATACACAACATCTTTTATGGACCTATGTTAATAAAACAGATGAAAATCACTTCTCTCTATTCAATTGGTGCAGATACATCACTGAAGATGAATTTAAAAAGTTTACCTTTGTTTCTAAGAAATAGAAAAAGTGGAATTATTTATTCAAATAAAAAACCTAGTATTATATATTGGTCCTGGTTTAGGAGCGGGAACAGTTACAGCTATTTTTGGAGTTTTAATTTCTTTTTTTCTTTCACTTATTGCCATTTTTTGGTATCCTTTAAAAAGATTTTTTCGTTATATCAAATCAAAATATAAAAACCAATGATCTCATTTTTAATCATATTAGCAAGTTTTATTGCAGTTATATTATTTGATTTTCTTCCAGTTAAACGATTTGTAAAAAATCTGTTTACCTATCAAAAAGAATCTTTTGTGATTCTAACAGATAAAACATTAACGGAAAAGGAAAAACAAAAATCGTTATTGTTGTCGGCATTAAAAATATTAATTGAAAGTGGTAAAATATTTCTTTTCTTTTTTATACTAATTTCTCCTTACATAGGCTTAATTTATGCTGGACCATCTTATTCTAAAGGAACTAATTTTTATGATGTTTTAACCTCCTTTAAAGGATTTTTTATTTCATCTATTGTTTTCCTACTCTATTATTTATTGAAAAAACAATATGGAAAGTTCGGATTATAATTCACTCTCCAAATTTTTCCATCATTTCTCTTTAGGTTCAAAAAATGTTTCTGAATTGAGTTTTGATTTGGATCAAAAATTGTTTTCTAAAAAAAAGAAAAATATTCAATTTAAAGATAATCATTTATTTATAAGTGGTTTAGCTAGAAGTGGAACAACTGCATTGTTAGAAATATTAAATCAAAGTGAAGAATTTATCTCGTTAACTTATTCAGATTTACCTTTCATCCTCTCCCCTTCTATTAATTCAAAGCTGATTAAAAACAAAAAAAAGACAGAATTAAAAGAAAGAGCTCACAAAGATGGGATTTTTGTCAATAATGAAAGTCCTGAAGCATTGGATGAAGTATTTTGGAAGGTCTTTCTTAATGATGATTTCATAAAAAAAGATCGATTAATTGTGAATTCAATCTCTAGTGAAATTTTAGATAAATATAAAAATTACGTTGAACGAATCACTTACAATAATGGTCAACCTAAACGCTATTTATCGAAAAACAACAATTTAGTTTTGAGGTTTGATTCCATCCTGAAATTATTTCCGAATTCAACTATTCTAATTCCATTTAGAGATCCTTTACAACATGCTAATTCACTTTTGAATCAACATCTACACTTCAGTGAATTACAGAAAAAAGATCCTTTCTCATTGAAATACATGAATTGGTTAGGTCATCATGAATTTGGGTTAAATCAAAAACCATTTTATCTTGGTAATGATCGAATATTTAATGAACTAAAGAATTATACTAAAGAAGATATTAATTATTGGCTGCTGTCTTGGTTGAATTATTACCATTTTGTTTCAGAAAAATATAATTCAAAATGTATATTCTTTTGTTATGAATCGTTTTGCGAAAATCCGAAGAATGAATTAATGAAATTAGATCAAATCGTAAAAGTAGATTCTTTAACTATACTTCCTTTCGAAAATAAATTAAAAGAAAATGCTAATTTTGATTCTTCTTTATTAAATAAATGCAATGAATTATATTCTAAACTTAAGTCTATTTAATATATGAATAATATTTACTGATTGTCTTACTAAATCAAATACTCAATGATACAAATTTCAAATCTTCATAAAGAATACACCAAAAAGGTTGTTCTTGATAATATTAATTTAACGATTAATGACGGTGAAATATATTGTCTTTTAGGTAAAAATGGAGTTGGAAAAACTACGCTGATCAATATTATTCTCGACTTAATTGAGAATGAAAGCGGAACTATTATTTTGTTAGGTAAAAGTCATAATGATTTAGAAACTTTAGATAAAAGTCAAATCGGTGTTGTGCATGAAAACTTAGCCTTGATTGAAGAAATTAATGGATTAGATTATTTAAAATTTGTAGGTAAAATTTATAACATTCCACAAGAAACCTTATCCAAAAGAATCAACGATTTAATCAACTATTTCTTTGAGGATGATGCGACAATTAAAAAAAGCATGGGTAAATTTTCAACAGGAATGAAGAAAAAAATTGCTTTCTGTGCTGCTGTTATTCATACTCCATCGATCTTAATTTTAGACGAACCATTTTCTGGTTTAGATCCTTTGGTAGCGAATCAAATGGTTCAATTTTTACAAAAATATAAACGAGAAGATCGAACGATATTAATATCCTCACATGACCTAACATATGTAGAAAAAATTGCAACTCACATTGGAGTTTTAGACAACAAAGAATTAGTTTTTAATTCAAGCATCAAGGACTTTACCGAAAATGGAGAAAACCATTTAGATGCAGCGTTACTTTCAATACTGAAACCAAATGATAGTCAATTAGATAATTTAGATTGGATATGATTGGTCAATTTCTATTTTTAAAATTAAAAAGTTCGGTTTCGGAGTTAAGAAATCCATTAAAAATCGTTGTAAGTATACTCTATCTTTTTATGGCTGTATTCTATGGATATAGTATTTATGCCTTGAATGAAATAGATATTGAGTCGACTGCAAACGGAAATTCAACAATAGATATCTTTGGTGTTATTTATTTCTCTTTAGGAAGTTTAATGATACTTAGGACAATCTTTCCTAGTTATACCGCTCTGAAACAATTATTTCCGAATTACTTACCTATTTCTCGATTTCAGAATTATTGTATTTCACTGATTATCGATTTCATCAAACCTTTTTATCTATACAATCTTATTTTCTTAGGAACCTGTAGTTATTTATTTCAAGAAATATCGATTTTATTGACCGGTTTACTCATTATCATCTGTGGGCAATTAGCTAGAAGAGCAGTTCAATATCCAATTGATTTTATATTAAAAAAAGGCAGGATTTTACCTTTAATTTCTCTTTCATTTCTTGTGGTTTTAATTATACTATTTCATATTTTTATATTAAATCACCTACTATTTTCATTGTCATTAATTAGTTGCCTACTTTTAATTATCGGCTATTTATTTGAAAAAGAGACAATTACAAACAAAAAGAAAAAAGAAAAAAACGGACTGACTTCTGGTAACATTTACTTTAAACTTTTGATAAATAATAAATCAGTTCGAAAATTATTATTGGTCGGTTTTATTCTAAAATTTATTATTTTAGGCACTAGCTTAATTACTTATCAAGAAGATAAAACTCAACTTTTTGAAGGAAAAGGTGTTTATTGGTTTTTTGGAACTTCATTAATCATTTTCACCTATGTCTTCAATAATTTCATTGGTCACTGGAAAAATTGTTGGCTCAATTTCGAATTACGTTCAACAGGCTATAAAAAAATGGTAGGTTTCATTTTACGATTAATGCTTTTACCTCTCATTATTGACATGTGCATTACGATTCCTTTTTTGTTATACACCTGGGAAGATACCCAATTTGTACTTTCAATGTATTTCACCTCAATGATTTATATGATTTCAGCTAGTGTTTTCTGGTCATTATTACTTCCTATTAATTCTAAAAAATTATTTAATCAAAAGGGAAACACTTCTTTTTTAAGTATTACTTTTTCTTTTTTAGGAGTTTTACTTTTATCAACTATGCAGTATAATAAATGGCTTTATGCATTAATTCCATTTTATATTTTACTCTCTTTTGCAGCGATAAAAATTGCTTTTCATTTGTATGAAGAAAGAAAATACAAAGTATTTGATAAGCTTTTCAAAGAAAATTGAAATCTGACGTCAAAAATCTTTAAATCCTCTGTTTAAATTTTACTTACTTTTACTATATGATTTCAAGAATTCAAAAAGAAAAATTTTTAAACCAAAAAGCAATTGTTATATGGCTAACTGGACTTTCTGGAGCAGGAAAAACTACTCTTTCTGAACATATATCAAAAGCTCTCTTTGAAAAAGGATTTTTTACTCAACTTTTAGATGGAGATCAAATACGTAATGGCATCAATAATAATTTAGGCTTTTCAGATGAAGACAGAAATGAAAATATTCGTCGTATTGCTGAAATTTCAAAATTATTTATCAACTCAGGAATAATATGTATTAATAGTTTTATTAGTCCAACAGATAAAATTAGATCATTAGCAAAAGAAATTATTGGAGCTGAAAATTATTTTGAAATCTATCTTGATGTCTCCATTGAAATTTGTGAAAAAAGAGATGTGAAAGGTCTTTATAAAGCAGCGAGAGATGGGAAAATTAAAAATTTCACTGGAATAGGTTCTGATTATGAAATTCCAACAACCTCTGATCTAAAATTAAAAACTGGCGAACTATCTATAGAAGATTCTGTGAAAATTTGTTTGGATCAAATTCTTCCTTTGATTCAGTATTCTGAAAAATAATAAAGCGAAGATAAATCTTCGCCTTTTTCTTTATGTTCGGGTGGACTGAAGTCCACCCCTATTTATTTTTTAAACCGGTGGATTGAAATC
The DNA here is from genome assembly GCA_945902775.1 of Chryseobacterium gleum. Lineage (GTDB taxonomy): Bacteria > Bacteroidota > Bacteroidia > Flavobacteriales_D > Crocinitomicaceae > CAIUKX01. The sequence goes on from CAMDMY010000006.1 coordinate 8,737, forward strand.
CACCTCTATGTTTCTTAAAAATTCCAATTCACTGCGAAATCTCTACTTTTTGCAATTTCTGGTTGTAGGTATTTATCTTTTTCTACGAAAGGAACTACTTTTCTGTACTCTGAAACGATTTGTTCTACTCTACTTGATGATTTCAAAGGACGTCTAAATTCAATCGCTTGCGTCGCGTTTAAAAGCTCTATTGCTTGAATAGTATATAAGTTTTGAATTACTCTGTATAATTTGGTTGCTGCGTTCGCTCCCATTGAAACGTGATCTTCTTGACCGTTAGATGAATCGATTGTATCAACACTTGCTGGCATACACAATTGTTTGTTTTGACTAACTACTGATGCTGCTGTATATTGAGGAATCATAAATCCTGAATTCAATCCTGGATTAGCAACTAAAAACGCTGGTAAACCTCTTGTTCCTGAAATTAACTTATAAACTCTTCTTTCTGAAATACTTCCTAATTCAGCTAAAGCAATTGCCAAAAAATCCATTGAAATCGCTAATGGTTGACCGTGGAAATTTCCTGCTGAAACTACATCATCTTCATCTGGGAAAATAGTTGGATTATCTGTAACTGCGTTGATTTCACGTTCTACGATTTCTTTGCAATAATTAATTGCATCTAAAGAAGCTCCGTGAACTTGTGGAATACATCTAAAAGAATAAGGGTCTTGAACGTGGGCTTTTTCTTGTTTGATTATTTCACTTCCTGCTAATAAATTTCTGAAAATTTCAGCTACTGCAATTTGTCCTTTTTGGTTTCTAATTTCATTAACTGAAACTCCAAATGGTTCAATTCTTCCATCGTATCCTTCTAATGAAACTGCTGCAACTTGGTTAAATTGATTGAATAATTTCTCTCCATTACTAACTGCGTATGAAGCATAAGCACTCATAAATTGAGTCCCGTTTAATAATGCTAAACCTTCTTTTGAACGTAAAACGATTGGCTGTAAATTGAATTTTTCGTTCATTACATTACTTGCCATTTTCTCGCCATTCACATATACTTCTCCTTCTCCTATTAGTGGCAATGATAAGTGTGCTAAAGGTGCTAAATCTCCTGACGCTCCTAGACTTCCTTGTTGATATACAACTGGAATAATATTATTATTAAAGAAGAAAACCAAACGTTCTACTGTTTCAACTTGTACTCCAGAATGACCGTGAGACAACCCTAAAATTTTCAGTAAAATCATTCGTTTTACTAATTCTGATGGTGCTTCCTCCCCTGTTCCGCAAGCGTGAGATAAAACTAAATTAGTCTGCAATTGTTCTAAATCTTCTGTTGAAATGGCTGTATTACATAACGATCCAAAACCTGTATTTACTCCGTAGATTAAACGTTCGCTTCTGGCTACTTTTTCATCTAAATAGGTTCTGCATTTTTGAATAACGGCTCTTGTTTCTGGTGCTAATTCAATTTGATGGTTTTCTGCTAATATCGTATCGATTTTTGATAATGAAATCCATTTATTGTCAATTATTTTTTTCATTTTATATTTTTTTTCGTCGTACGGACAGGTCGCGACCTGTCCGTACCGTAAATTTTATTTTAATTTTTCAATCAATTGATCAATCGATACTTCGAATTGTTCACCTGAATCCATATTTTTTAATTGGATAATTCCTTTTGCCATTTCTTCATCACCAACGATTGCTACAAATTGAACTCCGCGATCATTTGCATATTTCATCTGTTTTTGCATTTTGGCTTTTGATGGATATACTTCAGAATCAATTCCATTCTCACGGCATTTTTTTACTAATTTCAAACAATATGCTTGTTCGATTTCTCCGAAATTCACGAATAATAAGGATAATCCTAAATCTGTTTCTTTTGGAAATAAATCTAATTCTGTCAATACATCATAAATTCTATCTGCTCCGAAAGAAATTCCAACTCCTGACATTCCTGGCATTCCGAACAAACCTGTTAAATCATCGTAACGTCCTCCGCCACAAATACTTCCCATGTTTACTCCGTTCGCTTTCACTTCAAAAATTGCTCCTGTATAGTAATTTAAACCCCTTGCTAAAGTAACGTCAAATTCTATTTTCGCATTTTTAACTCCCAATTCATTAACCTGATTAAGAACGAATTCTAATTCTTCGATTCCTTTTAATCCGATTTCGCTAGTCGCTAAAATTTCTTTCATTTTTGCTAAGGTTTCATGATTATTACCTAACAATGAAAACAACGGTTGGATTTTTGCTATTGCACTTTCAGAAACTCCTTTTTCAGTCAATTCCTTTATAACTCCTTCTTCTCCAATCTTATCTAATTTATCGATTGCAACCGTAATATCGATTAATTTATCCGACTCACCACTAACTTCAGCTATACCTGATAAAATTTTACGGTTATTTATTTTAATCGAAAAATCTGGGATTTGTAAGGCACTTAATACCTCATCAAATAATAAAACAAAATCGATTTCATAAATCAATGAATCGCTTCCTACAACGTCAGCGTCACACTGATAAAATTCTTGGTAACGTCCGTGCTGGGGACGATCCGCTCTCCATACTGGTTGAATTTGGTATCTTTTAAATGGAAAAGAAATATCATTTTGGTGTTGCACTACAAATCGTGCGAAAGGAACTGTTAAATCGTAACGTAATGCTTTTTCAGCCAATGAATTAGCAAAACGAGGTAAATTTCCAGCTTCTAGAGCTTGAAGATCCGCTTTTTTCATTTTCTCTCCAGAATTCAAGATTCTAAAAATCAAACGATCCCCTTCTTCACCATATTTACCTAATAAAGTTTGAGATAATTCAAATGATGGAGTTTCAATGGGTGAAAAACCGTATTTCTTAAAAATGTTGCGAATTGTATCGAATATGTATGTTCTTCTTGCTACTTCTAACGGAAGAAAATCTCTAGTTCCTTTTGGAATGGAGGGTTTTTGAGCCATTTTATTAATCTTTTTAACAAAGATAGTTTTTAAATTGAAATTATCCTCCCCCTTTGTCCCCCTCCAAAGGGGAAGAATAAAAATCAATGAAAATTCTCACCAAATAGCTTCTGGATATGTACTTGGTAAAAATTGCATTTCTGTTAATATAAATCCTAAATTTTCTGAATGAACTCCTTGTTTTCCTCCTTTGATACTGAAATCATTCGTTGGAAGACTTAAATGAGCTAAATAAAAAATTTCATCCACTTTCAATTTGAAATCTTTATGGATCTTGGCTAAATCAACTCCTATTCGTCCTTTTCCTTCCTGACAAGCTACTTCTTCATAAATAGATTCAGCATAACCAATTAAATCCAATTCGAATAAATCATAACTATCTAACCCTTTTTTTAAAATCAATGAATATCAACTATAAAACCTCAATTAGATGATTAATATCAGTAAAATCTGTTTGAAATTTTACAAATCGAAGTGAATTTGTTTTAAAACAGTTAAATCCATAGGTTTGGGTTAAAAATAAATGTAAATTTGAATACACGAAAAATTATACAGAATGTTAAAAATTGATATGCACACCCACATAATACCAAAACATTTGCCTGATTGGACAAAGAAATTTGGTTATGGTGATTTTATATTTCTTAATCATAATGAAAATAAAACTGCAGATATGATGCAGGGTGGTCATTTTTTTAGACGTATTGAAGAAAATTGTTGGGACGAAAATATTCGTATTGCTGATTATGAGAAATTCAATACACAAGTTCAAGTTGTGTGTACTATTCCTGTAATGTTTGCTTACAATGCAAAGACAAAAGATTGTTCCGAGATGTCACAATTTTTGAACGATCACATTGCTGATTTAGTGGTTCGTTATCCAAAAAATTACATTGGTTTGGCAACAATTCCAATGCAAGATCCTGAAGCTGCTATTCGTGAATTAGAAAGAGCGAAAGAAATCGGATTTGTTGGAATTCAAATAGGTTCTAATATCAATGATGAAAATCTGGGTGACCCTAAATTTTTACCGATTTTTGAAGCATGTGAACGTTTGGGAATGGCTGTTATGATTCATCCATGGCAAATGATGGGACAAGACAGTATGATAAAATACTGGTTGCCTTGGTTAGTTGGGATGCCAGCCGAAACATCAAGAGCTGCTTGTTCAATGATTTTCGCTGGTGTATTGGAGAAATTACCCAATTTAAGAGTTTGCTTTTCTCATGCTGGAGGTTCATTTTTACCAACTTTAGGAAGAATTGAACACGGATTTAATTGTCGTCCTGATTTAGTAGCTTGCGACAACCCGATAAACCCAAGAGATTATTTAGGTAAATTCTGGATTGATTGTATAACTCATGATATAGATTTATTAAAATATATCCTAAAAATGCAAGGAAGTAAACGCATCTGTTTAGGATCTGATTACCCCTTCCCATTAGGAGATTTAGAAATTGGAAAATTCATTGAAGATAGCGATTTAAGTCCTTCAGTTGTAGAAGATATTTTCACGAATTCAACGTTGGAATGGTTGAATTTGGATAAGAAATTGTTTATTTAATTTTTTTGCAGGGAATGTAAATGTTGTAGGGACAGGTCGCGACCTATCCCTACAACATTTACATTCCCTGCAAAAAATTTCTATCTTTGTCTTTTAAATTTTACACTATGCGAGTTTATTTAGACAATGCTGCAACAACACAACTTGCACCTGAAGTTTTAGAAGTAATGATCCCTATTTTCACAAATGAATTTGGAAACCCTTCATCTACACACTTTTACGGAAGACAAGCAAAAGCTTCTATCGAAACTTCGCGTAGAAAAATCGCCAAATTATTAAATTGTCAACCGTCTGAAATTATTTTCACATCAGGTGGTACTGAAGCAGATAATATGGCTATTTACTCTTCTGTTCACCAAATGGGTGTGAAACATATTATCACTTCATCAATAGAACATCACGCAGTTGTTCATACAGCTGAAGCGATTGAAAAAGAGGGTTTAGCAAGAATTAGTTATGTAAAACTAGATTCAAAAGGAAACGTAGATTTAGCTGATTTAGAGCAACTTCTAACTACAGAAGATAAAACATTGGTTTCTTTGATGCATGCTAATAATGAAATATCAACGTTATTACCTATCCAAAAAGTAAGTCAATTGTGTCGTAAATACGATGCTTTGTTTCATTCTGATACTGTTCAAACAATGGGACATTATCCTTTTGATTTACAAGAATTAGATATTGATTTCATCACTGGAGCAGCACATAAATTTCACGGACCAAAGGGAATTGGTTTTTTATACATTAATAAAAAAGTAAAAGTAGAAGCGTTAATTCACGGAGGTTCTCAAGAGAGAGGTTTACGAGGTGGAACTGAAAACATCTATGGAATAGTTGGTATAGCAAAAGCATTGGAACTAGCCTATGAAGATGTTGCTGGTCACCAAAACCACGTTCAAGGTTTAAAATCGTATATGATTGACCAATTGAATTCGATTTTTGATGATGTCTATATTCACGGAGAATCAAATCCTGAAAAAAGTTTGTATACTGTTCTAAATGTGTGCTTTCCTAAAACGGATAAAACGGGAATGTTACTTTTTACGTTAGACTTGAAAGGTGTTGCTTGTAGTGGAGGAAGTGCTTGTTCTTCAGGAGCAGCAAAAGGTTCTCACGTCCTTGAAGGAATCAATGCCGATCCAAATAGACCAAACGTTCGCTTTTCTTTTTCTAGATATACAACGAAAGAAGAAATCGATTTCGCATTGAAAATGATTAAGGAAGCTTTTGAGGTTACATTAGTTTAAAATCAAAAAAAAAAACTAAATGGAAAAAACGATAACCACCCTAATTTATCTACACGCATTTTTTGGTGGAATTGGTTTAATTACAGGTATAATAAGCTTTTTATCTAAAAAAGGAGACAAGCAACATAGAAAATCAGGTAAAATATTTTCCTATTCTATGGTTATCAGTTCTGTAATTTCACTCGTAATTGCCAGAATGCCAAAACACGAAAATTTATTTCTTTTTTTAATTGGAATTTTCACCATTTATCTTGTTTTAGCAGGAAATAGAGCACTTACCCTTAAAATAAAAAGTAAATCTGATTGGATTGATAAATCTGTTTCTGGCACAATGCTAATTGCATCATTCATTATGATAACAATTGGAATTATTGGACAAATTCAACATATTCAAAATAGTATCTTGTTTCTATTTTTTGGAGGTTTCGGGTTATTTATGTCTCTCAAAGATTTTAAAACATTTAGAACGTTTCAAGAAAATAAAAATGCTTGGTTAATTAGTCACATAGGAAGAATGATTGGTGCATTAATTGCTTCAATTACAGCATTTTTAGTTGTTGGTTTACACATAGGAAGTGTTTTTATTTGGATTTCCCCTACAATAATTGGTACGATTTACATTATTGTTTGGAATAGAAGAATAAAAAAACAAAATCTATTTTGAAACCAAATTCGCAACATATCTTAATCTTAAGTTCGTGGTATCCTACTAAAGATGCTTTGTTTGTTGGGAATTTTGTGCAACGTCAAGCAGAATTATTAGCATCTGAATATCAAGTAACTGTATTACATACAAAATCATATTCTTCGATTAAATCCAGTGAGATTTCAGATACTATAAAAGGGAATTTAAGGGAAATCATTATCTATCATCCTAAAGGTCAAAATCTGATTCAAAAATTCTTAAATCAAAAGAAGGCTTTTCATTTAGGATTGCAAAAAATTGAAAATGTCACACTGATTCACGGTCATGTTCTATTATCGAAAGGACTTCAATTTATTCAAGCTAAAAAAAGGTTTAATTGTCCTTTGTTTGTTACTGAACATGCTTCCTATTACCGAAAAGAAATAAGAGAAAAACGTTCATTTTTAGATAAAATCATTCTAAAAAAAGTAAACAAACACATCGACAAATTGTTTGCAGTTTCTGAATTTTTAAAGAATGATTTACAATTGGATTTTCCGTCTAAAAAGATAGAAATACTTCCCAATCATATTGATACAAAAACATTTATTCCAAATGTTAGAAACGTTAATGAAACAAAACAATTTTTACATATTTCCACATTAGATGAGAAAGTTAAAAACCCTAAAGGAATAATAGATGCTTCTATTTTATTAATAAAAAAGGGAATATTAAATTTTCATTTGACGATTATAAGTGATGAATCTACTGAAAAATGGGAAGCTTATTCAGTTAAAAATAATATTTCAGAATACATCACCTTTTCAGGTCCTTTAGACTGGTTTGAATTGGCTCCGTATTATCAAAAATCAGATGCTTTTATTTTGTTTTCAAATTATGAAACGTTTTCAATCGTACTAGCCGAAGCCTGGGCGTGTGGAATTCCAACCATCACAACATCTGTCGGAATCGGAAATAATCTCTCTGAAAATTTAGGAATTCAAGTTGAGATAAATTCCCCTGAAAGTTTAGCAAATGGAATGTTAGAGATAATGGAAAATAAAAGAACATTTAATCCTGATATGATTCGAAAGCATGCAGAGCAATTTTCAGGAGAGAAAATACTTAATATCTATAGAAATAAACTTGAAAAACTTACCATATAAGTCATAGGACATATAAGTTATCAAACTCTTATATGACCTTAAATTCCTTATATGGTTAATGAAAATATGAATAAAGAAAACGTACATAGAGCAATTTTAGAGAATTTAAACGAACGTATTAAAAGTTTAAATTCAATTTTAAAGGATACTTTTCATGCGACTGCTGAAGACTCTAAAAGTTCAGCTGGAGACAAACACGAAACAGGTGTTGCAATGGCGCAATTAGAACAAGAAAAATTGACCAAACAAATCAATGAATTTCTATTATTGAAAGAAGCACTTTTGAAAATTAATCCATCTAAAGTTCATACTAAAATTGAAGTTGGAAGTTTGGTAGAAACAAATAACGGTTGGTATTATTTTTCAGTTGGATTAGGAGCTGTAAAAATGAATGAAACGACTATTTTCGCAATGAATCCACTCGCTCCTATTGGCACTTTATTAAATGGAAAAATGAAAGGAGAACAAGTTGCATTTAATGGAAAAACTACTAAAATTTTGAATGTGCTGTAAAGTCTTCTTGATAATTACACATTATCTCTTCTAACTCACTCTGATTTTTAATTTTACCTAATTTTAAAATCATCAAATTCAAATCATTGCATTCATTTTGAATTAATTTTTCTTCTTCGTGAATTAATTCAATCGCTTGAGCTTCTTCATATTCCAAATAGGTAGAAATTTCTTTAAATCGAGGGTCTTTTATAAGTGACTTCTTCGTTTGTTCTAACTCAAGTATTCGCTCTTTTAAAATCACTAAATAATTATTCAACTTTTCAATCGATAATTCTTCTATTTGTTCGTTGGTTTTTATTACCCATTCCATTTCTAAACGAAGCAATGTCTCCAAATCTTTTGCTTCATAGGCTGAAGTCACCATTTTCATCAATTCTTCTTTCTCTTTTTTCAACCCTTCATCCAATTCTGTATCGGGATGTAAAGTTTTCGTTAACGAAATGTATATACTTCGAATGTTTTTTGTTTGAATTAATTCCTCAATTTTTTGACGCTCTTCTTTGTCCTTTTGACGTTTTGATTTCTTTGAAGTATCAGTCCCAAAAAAACCTTCTTGTATTTTGGATTGAAATTCAGAAAAACGATGTTCATCCTCATATTGGACACTTTTGCTGAAAAGAGAATCAACATAATAAGAAACATTTTGTTGCTCCTTTTTTTTCTTTATTCTTAGATATTCTTGATAGGTAATATCTGACAATTCATCAAATACATTTTCTATTTCTTGCGTGACTTCGAGATAGTCAAAAACAGTTTCAAATAATTCAAGTATAAGAGATGTCAGATTGAATTTAAGTTGATTAGAAAGTTGAAAACGATTCAATGAATCAGCTAATTCCAAAATCAATTGATAGGTAATTTCAGCTAATTTTAATTTTTGAGGAAACAATAAGTCATCATAGATTTGAATTAATTTATGACATTTTATTTCGTCATTTTTAATCGTTTCTTCTAATTTCCGAACTTTATCAGTCAGTCGAATAAAGGCAGTTTTATTTTTAGCAAAATTAGCTTTATCCCTTGAAACAATTCGTACTACTTGACGTTCCAAAATTATTTCAAATCAAACAAACTGTCTACCCCTACTGTTCTTTCTACGGTAAATCCTTCTGCATATCGAACACCTAATTGTCGACCGAATTCACTCATTCTTCCTTTTAAAAATTCGATAAAATCTTCTCCTGATATTGGAGTTTTCGGTTCACTTGAATTTGGATCGTAAAATTGTGATTTAAAAGCCATTACAGCTTTCATTTTTTGATCAAAAAACTCTGTCATATCAACAACAAAATCAGGTTTAATGTAGCGATCTTGTATATAATGATAAAGTACTTTTGGTCGGTGAGCTTCTTGATTCACTCCTTCCCAAGTCGTTTCCACTTTTCTTAATCCTGCTAAAAAACAAGCATCTGAAACCAATTTCGCTGCTCTTCCGTGGTCTGGATGACGATCTTCTATTGAATTTGCTAATACAATCTCTGGCTTAAATCGACGAATTTGTTCTACTATTTTTAATTTATTTTCTTCTGAAATTTCAAAATACCCATCTGCCATTTGAAGGTTATGTCTTGCGCTCAATCCCATTATTTTAGCTGATTCCGCTGCTTCTTGGTGACGTAATTTAGCAGAACCTCTAGAACCTAACTCTCCTTCTGTTAAATCAATTATTCCAACTGTTTTACCTGACTTTATATGTTTTATCAAAGTACCTGCACACGATAATTCTATATCATCTGGATGTGCTGCAAAGGCTAGTATGTCTAATTTCATTGGATGAATTTTGTTTGTTTCATTTTAATCACAAAGTTTCACTGTGTTTTATCAATTTTGGATAAACTATTTTTTTTAATAATTCATACAAAAACAAACAACTGTTAAAAATCAATAAATAATATACAAAACTCATCTTCACTATAATATCCAAAATATCACCTCCGAATAATAAGCCCCAACCTACAATTAAAAAAGGGATAATAACTACACGAATCAATAAATAATCAATTATAATTTTCGCCCAACTTTTCATTTTTTGAGGAGAATTAAAACTATTATTTTTAAATAAGGCAAATTTTGATAGAAAAACAAATACAAAAATCGTGAAAATGATCTCTGATGGAACCGTTCCCAATCCATCACCTTGTGCGTATGAATGTAAACCTACCAAGTAGAAATTTACTCCGAAGAATGTAAATAATATAGCTGAATACCCCCAGAAACTTACCACGTTGAATGTGAATTTCCCAGCTACTCTAGGAATGTAACGTAAGTGTAAAATTACAGCATACACCAACACTGAAACTAATGCCCATACTTCTTTTGGATCCCAAGCCCAATATCTCCCCCACGATTCATTCGCCCAGATTCCTCCTAAAAATGTACCGATAGTCAACATAAATAAACCAACTGTTGTTGTCATTTCTGAAACGTATGTTAATTCAGTAATGTTTAAGGTTACCACTTTACCATTATTCTCATTTCTAGTGACATATAGAATCAAGTTCAATAAAGATAAAATACACGCTAATCCAAGGAATCCATAACTTCCTGTAATGATTGAAACGTGAATCATTAACCAATAGGATTTTAATACCGGCTGTATTGGTGTAATTTCTGGATCCATTAAATTCATTTCTGAAACGAAAATCATTAAGGCTGCTAAAATGGCTGTACCCGCTAAAATAACTCGATTTTTACGTGCAAAAGCAAAACCTGCAATCATTGTAACCCAAGCAATAAATATGATTGCTCCGTACCCATTCGACCAAGGTGCATGGTCAGTAATGAACCATCTGAAACCTAATCCTACTCCGTGATAAACGAACATAATGATTAACAATCCTGTCATTATTTTTCCAATCATTGAAAAACGTTTCTCTGTTTTAGCTGAGGGAGTTACAAAGATTCGAATGAAGAAAATCACCAACAAAATAAAACCGATTGTGATATAAGAATACCACGTATTCTTGAAAATCGTCATTTTATTATAACTGATCTCTACTTTAATTTTTGCTTCTGATGGCGCGACCTTTTCACCTGTTTTTCTTTGAAATCCTTTTAATTGAGCTAAAATATCATCTGCTTGACCGTATTGATTTTCTTTGGACGCTTTATCTAAAGTTGATAAATATTTCAACGCGCTCATCGATGAAGTTGAATCTACTTTCATCAAATCCATACTCAACGGAACAAACCATTTCTGATTAGCATCCGATTTAACAGGAATAATTTTCATATACTGCCAAGCAAAAATGGCCTGAACTACTTGAAATTTCTCTACCAATTTGATTATTTTCTTATCAAACTCATCTTTTTTAGCATCTGATTTTTTATGTGCGGCATCGTATTCTTTCATCCATTTGAATTCGCCTTGTTCTGTTGCTAATTCTTTGAAAGATGAAAATTCTCCTACCTGAAAACGATCTCTCAAATTGGAAGGAACTTGAATGATTTTCACATCCATCCAATGTTCTGGATACATGTGCATACTCATAATTGTTTGAACTGCATTCCACTCTTCAAACTTATTATTTCTGTAGATTTTTCTCAATAATTGATCGCACGTTGTATGGAAAGGAACAATTCGACCATCAAAATCTTGTACTAATAAGGATTCTAAATTTTCAGCATGCTCTTTCGACATTATTCTGAAAACAGGCTTCTCTTTCTTTTTAGATACTTGATGACTCGCGTGATTGTGTGCCTCGTGATTATGTTGACCGAAAGAAGTTGAAACACCACCAAAGGTTAATGCAATGATTATCAACAATGTCATTAATCCTTCTCTTCTTTCTCTTGTTTTCTTTAATTTTTCGTTCAATTCTTTGAATCGACTATTTTTAGCAAACAATGACATCAACATACCAATCGACATTAATAAATATCCTAAATACGTAATATTCGTTCCCCACCAATCGTGGTTGACACTCAACCTTGTACCTTCTTCATTTTCAGGTGTACTAGGATTATCTAAATCATACGCTGATTGAAAAAAACGATATCCATTGTAATCCATTACATTGTTCATAAAAATGCGTTGATCGTGCTTGTGTTTATTTTTTTCATCTAAAACAGTTACCTCACTTGCGAATGAAGATGCTGTTTCAGAACCTGGATATTTGTCCAATTGAAAATCTTTACACGCAATTGAAAATGGGATTTCTATTTTAGAAGAACCATATTCCATTTCGTAAGTCAATCCTCCGAAATTAAAGGTCTCGTGTGTTGGAATCGCTCCCATTCCACCCTCTAACTCAACAATTTTAGTTTGATTTCCATCTGTGATTTTCACCACCAAAAAGTCAGAACCTACTTTTCTTTTTCCTGAAGACATTTTCATCATTTTAGCATGTTTCAAAACTTGTTTGAATACAAATTGCTGTCCATTAACTAAATACAAAGTCGTTGTTCTAAAAGGAACAATCGAATCTACCGGAACGTGAACGTATAATTTTTCATCGATTGGTTTACCTGATTGACGTGCTTTTTGCATTTCAGACATCGGTAAAAATTTCAATGGAATTTTAGATGTCATCATCATTTTACCATCTACAACAGAAATATGAATTCCAGGCATCGCATCTTTCTTATCGAATGACAAAGCCACTTCACCCACCATTAAAAATCCATTTTCAGATAAATAATTCGATTTCATTCCATCTGTAATTATGTCTAATGCCATCGTTTTGATTGAATCATTAATTATTAATGTATCAATCATTTTCTTTTGAAAATCAACGTATTCAATCTTTACAGGTGTTTTATGTTTTGGGAAATTTACATCGATATCAAAATCGTTATTTGTAATTTCAGACATAAATAATTTACGACTGTCAACGTATTGCATTTTTCCATCGTTCACCTTGAACCATAAATACGGATCAGAAGAATAAATGAAATTTGATTTTTCGCCTTCACGGATCATCATCAATCCATCAAAACTGACATATCTTGTTACCCAAGAACCTAATAAAATGATAATGAAAGAAAGATGAAATGCTAAAACAGATATTTTTTCACGTCGAAACATTCTGTGCTCGATGATATTGGCTATTAATCCAATACCCATATATCCTAAAAGCACTTCAAACCAAAGTGCATTATAAATCAACAAACGAGCAGTTTGAATGTCGTAGGCTGATTCGTAAAATGTTGCTGCTCCGATTGCTATAAGGAAAATTGTCATCCCTATTGTCATCATTCGCATAGAGAAGAATATTCTGAAAAATTTATCCATTTTTAGTTCTGTAAATTCGGACGTAAAAATACGGATTGTGATTGGATTTTTAGGATGTATTGACAATAAAAAAATCCGTAAATTGCTTTACGGATTTTCATTATTTTTTTTAAACGTCTATTCTTTTAGACGCGACCAAAAAATATGGTTTAGACGCGATTCAAAATATAATAGATTTAGACGCGATGAATCGCGTCTCTAGTGTTACATTTTTTTCAAAAATTCCAATACATTATTTTCAATTCTTTTTGAAATATCTGTTGTATCTGCCTTTTCGAATTTTTTACCTGTGATTTTTTCGTATAATTCGATGTATCTGTCTGTTACAATTCCTACAAATTCATCCGGCATTACGGGCATTGTTTGACCTTCTAATCCTTGAAAATGATTTTCAATCAACCATTGTCTCACAAATTCTTTTGACAATTGTTTTTGAACTTCTCCTTTTGCTTGTCTTTCTTCGTAACCTTCTGAGATGAAATAACGAGATGAATCTGGTGTATGAATTTCGTCAATCAAAATAACTTCTCCATTTTTCAAACCGAACTCATATTTTGTATCTACTAAAATCAATCCCATTTTAGCGGCGATTTCAGTTCCTCTTTGAAATAATGCTCTTGTATATTTTTCCATTTGAACATAAATTTCTTCTGGAACAATATTTTGACCTAAAATTTCTTCTTTAGATGCATCAATATCGTGACCTTCTTCTGCTTTAATTGCTGGCGTAATAATTGGCTCCGGAAATTTATCATTTTCTTTCATTCCTTCCGGCATCGCAACTCCACATAACGTTCTAATTCCTTCTGAATATTGACGTGCTGAATGTCCTGCTAAATATCCACGAATTACCATCTCAACTCGAACTGGTTCACACGAATGTCCAATTGCAACACTTGGGTCTGGCGTACCAATCAACCAATTTGGAACGATGTCTTTTGTAGCATCTAAAAACATAGTAGCTACTTGATTCAAAACCTGACCTTTATGAGGAATTCCTTTTGGTAAAATATGATCGAATGCAGAAATACGATCTGATGCAATCATTACCAAAATATCATTTTCTAATGTGTACACATCTCTCACTTTTCCGTGGTAAACTGCTTTTTGACCCGGGAAATTATAATTTGTTGTTGTTATTGAATTACTCATATATTTTTATAATTATATTTTTATTTTTCGTTTCGTATGGACAGGCCACACAATTACGGACAAACCGCGCAAGTATGGACAGGTCGCGACCTGTCTCTACATTTCTGCCTTATCAAATGCATCAATTATTTTTTTAACCAAATTATGACGTAAAACATCGTTTTGATTTAATCTAACAATATTGATTCCTTCAACATCTTTTAACACATCTAATGCATAGGCTAAACCTGATTTTTGTTGTCTCGGTAAATCTACTTGAGACATATCGCCCGTGATTACAAATTTTGCTGTCATTCCCATTCGGGTTAAAAACATTTTCATTTGCATTGTTGTCGAATTTTGTGCTTCGTCTAAAATTACAAACGCTTTATCCAACGTTCTACCTCTCATAAAAGCCAACGGTGCAATTTCTATTACACCATATTCTATCATTTCTGCTAATTTTTCTGGGGGTATCATATCTCGCAAAGCATCGTACAAAGGCATCATATACGGATCTAACTTTTCTTTTAAATCACCTGGTAAAAAACCTAAATTTTCACCTGCCTCAACTGCTGGACGTGTTAATACAATACGTTTTACTTCTTTTGCTTTTAAAGCTCTAACAGCCAATGCAACAGCAGTATATGTCTTACCTGTACCTGCTGGACCAACAGCAAAAACCATATCATTTTCATTTACCGCTTCAACTAATTTTCGTTGATTTTGAGTCCTAGCTTTTATTTTCGATCCACCATTTCCGTGAACTAACGTATCATTCGCAGCATTTGAAACCAATAATTCACCATCTTCCGCCATTAAAGCATTTACTTCATTTTCTGAAAGACTATTGTACTTTTGAAAAAATTGAATAACCAAATTAAACTTCTTCTCAAAAACAGAAGCTTCTTTTTCATCTCCAATAACACTGATAATATTGCCGCGCGCAACAATTTTCAGTTTTGGGAAAAAACTTTTAATCTGTTTCAGTTTAGAATTATTAATCCCAAACAGTTCCGCTGGATTTACTCCTTTAATTTCAATGCTTATTTCTTGCACTCTGTTCAATTTGTTTTTGAATAATAAGTCCTTGTTTCTCTGTAAATTCAAAACAGTTTCTTATTTTTGAGACAAATTTAGGAAATAATTCGTCATAACACTTCGAGAATAGTAAAGCGATGCAAATAATTACGTTAACAACAGATATGGGACTTCAAGACTACTATGTAGCTTCTTTGAAAGGAACAATTTTAACGTTAAATCCAGAAGCCACTATTGTTGATATTTCTCACTCGGTGAAACCTTTTAATATTTCAGAAGCTGCCTATTATATTTCGTCTTCTTTTAGAAATTTCCCTAAAGGAACTGTGCACGTGGTAGGTGTTGATGATGAGCCAATTGTAAATTTCGGCGGTTCTGATGGTTCTTTTCCATCGATTTTAAAATTTGAGGGACATTATTTCATTTCGAATGATAACGGATTTTTCGGAGCATTTTTAGGTGAAAATAAACCTGAAGAATTTTGGAGAATCGATGATGTTTTATCCAATCCTAAATTATTTCATTTCCCTACAAAAAGTATGTTTATCCCAATCGCTTGTAAATTAACAAAAGGAGAAGACATTTCTACGTTCGCAACACCCTTTCCGAGTTACAAAAAAGCATTTGTTCAGAATGCTGTTGTGGAAACGAATTTGATTAAAGGAAATGTCATTCATATTGATACTTATGGAAATTTAATTGTCAACGTTTCTAGAGAATTATTTGATCGTTTTGGAAAAGATATTCCTTTCACCATTTATTTTAGAAAAAGAGATTATTACATCGATACCATTTCAAATTCTTACAACGAAGCTTCTGAAGGAGAAAGAGTTGCAATTTTTAATGAAAATGGATTATTAGAAATTGCGATTAATAGAGGCGCAAACGGAAGCGGTGGTGGAGCAGAAAAACTTTTTGGAGTCCATATTGGCGATGTTGTCAGAATTGAATTTACACCTAGAGGTTCGAAAGATACTTTAGAATCTTTATTTTAAAACTTTTTCATATGATAACACGAATTGTTAAACTTCATTTTGAAGAAGATAAAATCACAGATTTCTTGAACTTTTTTGAAACGATAAAACACGAAGTAAATACATTCGAAGGTTGTTTAGGAATGAAATTATTACAAGATATTTCAAACCCAACTATCGTTATGACTTATAGTCATTGGGAAAATGAACAAGCGCTAGAAAATTACAGAATTTCAGAAACCTTTGGAACAATTTGGCCGAAGATTAAACCTTGGTTTGCAACAAAACCAGAAGCGTGGTCTGTAAATGCTGTTTTTGATGGTTTCTCTTTTAGACAGCAGATTTTTAAACTTTAAACTTCTTGACTTTTAGACTGTCGATTTGAGGCAAGATAAGTATTCAAACTATTGGATTTTTCTGTTTTACTTTTATTTTTTACATAAAATTCGAACGTATATAAAGTTAAGTCTAATATCTAATGTCTAAAAATCTAATATCTCAAAAAAAACACTATTAAAATCTTCTCTATCAAAAGAATTTGCTCTATCTTTACGGCACTTAAAATTCAGAATATGAACTTACACGAATATCAAGGAAAGTCAATATTAAAAAGCTTTGGCGTTAAAGTACAAGAAGGTATTGTAATTGACAAAGTTGAAGATGCGCAGGCTGCAGCTAAAAAATTAACTGAAGAAACTGGTACTAGTTGGTACGTAGTGAAAGCACAAATTCACGCAGGTGGTCGTGGAAAAGGGCTTGTAGCTGAAACAGGATCTCATGGAGTTGTTCTTGCAAAAGGAATTGACAAATTAGATGACGTAGTTAAAGGTATTCTTGGTGGTCACTTGGAAACTGCTCAAACAAACGGAGTTGGTAAAAAAGTAAATAAAGTGTTAATTGCACAAGACGTTTATTACCCAGGTGAATCAGAAATTTCTGAATTCTATATGTCAGTTTTATTAGATCGTGAATTAGGACGTAATGTAATCGTTTATTCTACTGAAGGTGGAATGGATATTGAGCACGTTGCTGAACATACTCCACATTTAATCTTCAAAGAAGTTATCGACCCAAGAGTTGGTATTCAAGGATTCCAAACGCGTAAAATTGCTTTCAATTTAGGATTATCAGGGAAAGCATTCAAAGAAATGACGCAATTCATTGCTAATTTATATGCTGCTTTCGAAGGATGTGATGCTTCTATGTTCGAAATAAACCCTGTTTTCAAAACTTCAGATGATAAAATCATTGCTGTTGATGCAAAAGTAACATTGGATGGAAACTCATTGTTCCGTCACCCTGATTATTTAGCAATGCGTGATACTACAGAAGAAGATCCAACAGAAGTTGAAGCGGATGCTGCAGGATTAAATTTCGTAAAATTAGACGGTAACGTTGGATGTATGGTTAACGGTGCTGGTTTAGCAATGGCAACTATGGATATCATTAAATTATCAGGTGGAAATCCTGCTAACTTCTTGGACGTAGGAGGAACTGCAAATGCTGAACGTGTTGAAAAAGCATTCCACATTATCTTAAAAGATACAAACGTAAAAGCTATTTTGATTAACATATTTGGTGGTATCGTAAGATGTGACCGTGTTGCTCAAGGAGTTGTTGACGCATACAAAAACATGGGGAATATTCCAGTTCCGATTATTGTTCGTTTACAAGGAACAAATGCTGTTGAAGCGAAAAAATTAATCGATGATTCAGGATTAAACGTTCACTCTGCAGTTTTATTACAAGAAGCTGCTGATTTAGTAAAAGAAGTATTGGCTTAATAATAATCTTTACAGATCCAAAGTCTTAACTATAAGTTTAAAACGCTCTTCATTTTTGGAGAGCGTTTTTTGTTTAAAAGAATTATATTTACAAACACTTATAAAAGATTGGCTAACTAAAATTAATTAATAATATGTTACAAATTATTCTACTTGCTTTTAGTGCAATAATTGCGCTTGTTTTCATTGCTTCTCTTTTTATGAAAAAGGACTACACAATTTCTGCTTCGACTGTTATAAACCGTCCTATAAATGATGTTTTCAACTATGTTAAAATTCTTAAAAATCAAGAAAATTATAGTAAATGGGTAATGGCTGACCCGAATGCAAAATTGAATTATATTGGCGAAGACGGTGCAATTGGTTTCATATCCCAATGGGAAAGTGAACTAAAAAACGTTGGTATTGGTGAACAAGAAATTATGTACATCAACGAAAACGAATCTTATCAAGTTGAAATTCGTTTCAAAAAACCTTTTGAAGGAGTTAGCCAAGCAATTACAACTACTGAAGCAATTTCAGATAACCAAACGAAAGTAACCACAACATTTCTTACGAGTACCCCATTTCCTATGAATGTGATGGTGCCATTTATTTCTAAAATGTTGAAAAAGGATATGGATGGAAATATGGTTCGTTTAAAAGCAAATTTGGAGGCTTAAAATATAGTTAAAACCTAAAAAACATAACTTTCGTTGAATATAATCACTAAAAAACATAACTTTTGGTGAATACAATCACTAGAAGTTATATTTTTTAGTGAATTGAAATATACTTTTTAAACTTTAAAAA
This sequence comes from Chryseobacterium gleum, assembly GCA_945902775.1. Taxonomy (GTDB): domain Bacteria; phylum Bacteroidota; class Bacteroidia; order Flavobacteriales_D; family Crocinitomicaceae; genus CAIUKX01. The sequence continues at coordinate 27,731 of CAMDMY010000006.1, forward strand.
ATACTCTACAGTCTTTCTCTCACCAATTCTTCGATACAATCAACGAATTTTGGATGATCGTTTGTACTTGGAACCAATTGGATTTTTTCTCCTCCGTGTTCTTCAAAAATTTCTTGGTACTCCCCTCCAATTTCTATAATTGTTTCTAAACAATCGGCAACAAAAGCAGGACTAAACACCAATAATTTTTTCGCACCTTTTTTACCCCACTCTTCTACTACTTTGTCAGAGAAAGGTTCTAACCATTTTTTAGTTAATCGCGATTGAAAACAAACGGTATAATCTGATTCTTTTAGCCCTAATCGTTCAGCTATTAAACGAGTTGTAGCATAAGATGTCGCTTTATAACAATATTTATTTGTTTCGGTGATTTCTGTTTCACACGGATGATCTTCACACAGAGTAGAAGCTCCTTCGTATACTTTATCAACTTGGCGAACAGGCAAACCGTGGTATGAAAATAAAATATGATCGTACTCTTTAAAATCAAACTGTTTTGCTCTATCTACAATTGCATCTATGAGAGAAGAGTTATCATAAAATTGAGTAACAATTTTAATTTCAGGAATCACCCACCATTTTTTAATAATATTCATTGCTTTTTCAATAGCAGACCCAGATGATGCGCTTGCATATTGAGGAAACAAAGGAATAATAATAATTTGATCGTACAATTCATCTTTCATTCTTGAAAGCACTGAATCCATAGAAGGGTTTTGGTAACGCATTGCTATTTCGAATTTCACCTCACTAGCGTTGAAACGCTCCTGTACTAACTTCTTTAAACTTTGCGTATGCGTCATTAACGGAGAAACACCATCACCAAATTTCCACAATTCTTGGTAAATTTTAGCAGACTTTGGAGCTCTAAATGGAACAATAATTCCATTCACTAATAACTTTCGAGGTAACCAAGGAATATCAATTACACGCGGGTCATTTAAAAATTCTCTTAAATATATACGAACATCTTTAACACTTGGACTATTTGGAGTTCCTAATTGAATTAATAATACACCTGTTTTTTTCATCTTTTACTTTTTTATTTATTAAAACAATTTAGTTCTCCAATCTTCTGATTCTTCTTGTGTTATCAAATTCAATTTCAGTAAATATTGAATCGTTTGTTCAAATGCTAAAGGATATTCTATTCCTTTATAATTCCAATCTGTTTCAGAAAGCCATTTTTCAACTTGATCTGAACGTAAATTATATCTCCAACTAATTACTTCAACAGTATCAGGATCATTTTTAACCCACAATGCTTTCTTATTTACGATCGTACACATTGCTTTTAATTCATTGAAGTATTTCTCATAAACTTCAGTTCGAACAGCAATCACAAAACACGGCCAAGGTGTTACAACTTCATCAATGTATCTACACTTTTCTTGTTCAGTGTAAGGAAACGTTGTGTATTTCTCCCATAAAAAAGCTTGTGCTTCATTGTGTTCTAATGCCCAAAGTCCTCCGTAAATATCACCGATCACATTGAATTTCAAATTACTCGTCGACCATCCTTCTTGATCAGCTTTTACATACGCCATCAAATGAGAACCTGAACCTTCACGAGATATTGCAAATGTTTGTCCTTCTAAATCATCCATTTTTTGAATGTCGGAATGAAAAGGAACATGAACACCCCAATGCAATGGTGAAGTCACATAAACTTGTAAAATTTTCACATCTGTACCTTGAAGAACTGCTTTTGTGATTCCTTCTGTCAACAAAATAGCAATATCAATCGAACCTGTTTCAAGACCACGAACCATTTGACCCGTTCCTCCACCCATATCACTCCAATGCAGTTTTAAACCGATATTACTGAAAGCACCTTCTTCGATAGCTAGTCGCCAAGGCAAATTAAAATGCTCTGGAACGCCACCTACTTTTAAACCAATTAATTTTTCCATCTTACTGTTGTTCAGAGAATTGCTTATCGTATAATCGTTTGTAAAAACCATCAATTAAAAGTAATTCAGTATGTGTACCTTGTTCTTTAATTTCTCCTTTGTCTAAAACAATAATTTGATCTGCTTTTTGTATTGTTGAAATACGATGAGCAATCACGATAGAAGTTCTTCCTTTTGTTAACTCTTCTGTTGCTTTTTGAATCATTTCTTCCGATTCATTATCAACGCTTGATGTTGCTTCGTCCAAAATTAAAATCGTTGGATTGTATACATAAGCTCTAATAAATGCTAATAATTGTCGCTGACCAACCGATAAAACCCCACCTCTTTCACCAACATGATAATCATATCCATCTGGTAATTTTTCTATAAAAGAATGAGCTCCAATAGCTTTAGCCGCCTCGATTACTTGTTGTCTAGAAATCTCTTCATTTCCTAATGTAATATTATTATGAACTGAATCAGAAAAAAGAAAAACATCTTGTAAAACAATCGCTATATTTTTTCTTAAAAAAGCTAATTCTAAGTCCTTTACATTTGTATTCCCTATGAAAATTGCTCCTTTTTGGAATTCATAAAAACGTCCCAATAAATTAACAATAGAAGATTTCCCTGCACCTGTTGCTCCAACAAAAGCGACAGTTGAATTTGGTTGTATCGTTAAGTTAATATCCTTTAAAACCCATTCTTCATTTTGATAAGCGAAGAATACATTTTCGAATTTGATTGGTTGATTAAAATCACATTTTGTTAAGTCCCCTTCTTCTTGAATATGTTCATTTAAATCTAAAATTTCAAAAACACGTTCAGCCCTAACTGTCCCTCTTTGAAGAATATTAAATTTATCTGCCAATTGACGAATCGGTCTGAAAAGCATACTTATCCAAAACGTAAATTTTATCACCTCTAGATACTGCGTTTTCATATCCGCACCGTTCATTCCTTCCACCTGAAAAGCAATGTATACAATCAAAAAGGCGATTGATAAAGAACTTAAAATCTCAACAACTGGGAAGAAAATTGAAAATGCCCAAATTGCATTTATATGGGCTTTACGATGTGCTTTATTGATATCTTCAAAACCTTCAAACTCTTCTTTCTCACGATTGAATAATTGAACAATTGACATCCCTGTAATTCGTTCTTGAACAAAGGTATTCAAACGTGTCACTTGAAGTCTTTCTTGTAAAAATGAATTATTCATTGAGCGCGCAAAAATTTTAGTCGCCAACAACAACAAAGGAATGGGAATTAAAACTAACAATGTCAGATGCCAATTCACAAAAAACATCGTAAAAACAACCGCTACTAATGTTAATACATCCCCTAAAATATCGACTAAACCTGTTGAAAAAACATCAGAAATCGCTTCCATATCAGAAACAACCCTCGTTACCAAAGCTCCAATTGGAGTTTTATCAAAATAACGCATTCTGAAAGAGGTAATGTGTTCAACTAACTTTTTACGCATATCACTAATGATACTTTGCGCTAAAAGATTACTGAAATAAGAACTTGTGAATTGAAGAATTGCTTCAAAAGCTAACATTCCAATAATCGTTAAAGTCCAAAATAATAAAGCCTCACCATTTTGATTTTCAACTATATAATCTCTAACCATATCTGAGATTAAAAGTGGTCGAATTACACTACTTAACGATATTAAAATAACACAAATTAGAGCAATAAAAAAGAACTTTTTATAGGGCTTTGCATACGTTACAAGACGCTTAAAAATAGAATAATTTACCTTTGCTTCTTTTGACATAGCACAAAGATAATATTATTTATTTTTTAATGTGATAGATGAATTTATGATCGAACGATTTAAAATTATTAAACTTTCAGATTTTCATGAAAAACAATATACTAAAACTTTAACTTTATTAAATATTCTATTAACTTTATAAAAAACTAATAAATTATGATTCACAATCTTTCTCATTCAAATTCTATTTTAGGAAATTTTATTTCTGAATTAAGAAGTGTTGAAATTCAAAAAGATTCAATGCGTTTTAGACGTAATTTAGAACGAATTGGCGAAGTAATTGGCTACGAAATTTCTAAAAAATTAGACTATGAAACGGCTACTTTTATAACTCCTTTAGGTCAGGCTGACGTGAATGTTTTAAAAACCCAACCAGTTTTAGCAACTATTTTGAGAGCTGGATTAGGAATGCATCAAGGTTTATTAAATTATTTTGACAAATCAGATAGTGCTTTTATTTCAGCATATAGAAAACATACAAGTATTGAAGAATTTGACATTCATGTTGAATATTTAGCGTCGCCTGATTTAACAAACAAAACAGTTATCTTAAGTGACCCAATGTTAGCTACAGGCGCTTCTATGGTTACGGTTTATAAAGCATTACTAAAACAAGGAAGACCAGCTAAAATTTATATCATTGCAGCTATAGCTTCTCAAGATGCTGTTGAATACGTGAAAAAACATTTACCTGAAAATACTGAAATATGGGTTGGTGCAATCGATGAAGAATTAACCGCTCAATCATACATCGTTCCGGGTATAGGAGATGCAGGTGATTTAGCATTTGGTGTAAAATGTTAAGAACATGAAATGGGGCGCTCTTTCTTCCGTATTTATCTTTAGTACAATAAAATTTCTTTTCGCTCCATTTACTGGTCCAGGTTTAGGTTTAAATTTTATTGAAACCTATTCTGCAAGTGTTGCTGGCGCAATCTTTTGTGCTTTTGTCTTTTATTTTTCAAGCGAATTCTTTATGAAAAGGGCAAGGGATAAACGTCATAAAATCTATCATGAAGCACTCGAGAAAGGTATTGAATTTAAAACAAAAAAGAAGTTTACAGTTCTAAATAAATCAATAGTTAAAATTAAAAAAAGACTTGGCATTTATGGTGTAGCTATTTATGCACCGTTTTTTTTGTCTATTCCTTTAGGAAGTATAATAACGGCTAAATTTTACGGGAAAGAGAAAAAAACATTTTTCATTATTCTTTTTGGAATTTTCATAAATGCTTTAATCACTACTGGCATAGCTTTTTCAGGTGATTTATTTTAAGATATGAATTCTAATCGCCATCTTTTTTTTGATTTAGACCGTACCTTATGGGATTTTGAAAAGAATTCTCAACAAGCGTTACGAATACTATATTCAGAACTTGGGTTAAAAGAAAGTATTCCAAATTTCTACGATTTTTACAATAAATATAAAAACGTAAACACTGACTTGTGGGTGCTTTACGGTAGAGGTAAACTTTCAAAAGAACAACTTCGCACTACTCGATTCGAAAAAACGTTACACAAATTCGGAATCGTTGATGAGGAATTAAATCTTAAGTTGAATGAAGGTTATATAGAACTATCTCCAAATCAAACAAATATTTTTCCATATGCTATTGAAACACTTACTGATTTAAAAAATGACGGTTTTAATATGCATATAATCACCAATGGATTCAAAGAAGTGCAATTCCGAAAATTAAAAAATTGTGGATTTGAAGATTTTTTTGACATCATTGTTTGCTCTGAAGAAGTTGGCAAAAACAAACCTGCACCTGAAGTTTTTCAATATGCAATGCAAAAAGCAAATGCAATCCCGACAAACAGTGTAATGATTGGTGATGATTTAAGAGTAGATATAATTGGGGGGGCTAACGCTGGAATGCATACTATCTTATTCGACCCAAACAAAAAATACCGAAAACATTGTAGTGATTATCAAATTAAGTCTTTGAATCAAATTCCTGAAATTTTACCTTGGATTTTTAGAGGTTGAAATTGAGATTAAGGTTTAGGTTGAGACGAAGACTGAGCCTGTCGAAGTTGAGGTTGAGGGAAACACAAAAGGCTTCCTGAAATCAGAAAGCCTTTTAACTATATTAATTCAATTTTATTTTTTGAATTCGTTGATTGTTTTTTCGATGATACCAACACATTCCATTAATTGCTCTTCATCCATTACCAATGGCGGAGCGAAACGAATAATATTACCGTGTGTTGGTTTTGCTAAAAGTCCGTTTTCTTTTAATGCAACGCATAGATCCCAAGCAGTTGAACTTTCTGGTGTATCATTAATAATGATTGCATTTAATAAACCTTTACCTCTAACCTTGGTAACTAAATCAGAGCCGTCAATGATACGTTGCATTTCTTTTCTAAAAATATGACCCAGTTTACGTGCATTTTGAATTAAATTCTCTTCATTAACAACTTCCAAAGCAGCTACAGCAACCTTAGCAGCAATAGGATTTCCTCCAAATGTAGAACCATGCTGACCAGGTTTAATCACTTTCATAATAGCATCATCAGTAAGTACAGCTGAAACAGGATAAACTCCTCCTGAAAGTGCTTTTCCAAGTACTAAAATGTCTGGCTTAGTATACGTAGCAGCTTGTTTTTCGCACGCATTTTCGCAGTTACAGTTACCACAAACAGCTAAAAGACTTCCAGTTCGAGCAATACCAGTTTGAACTTCATCCGCGATAAATAATACGTTATTTTTCTCACAAATCGACTTTGCTTTAGCTAAAAAATCTTCTGAAGGCACATAAACACCCGCTTCTCCTTGAATTGGTTCAACTAAGAAACCAATTACATTTTTATTTTGAAGTGCAAATTCTAATGCATTAACATCGTCATAAGGAATAGATACAAAACCTGGTGTAAAAGGTCCGAAATTTTTACGTGCATCTGGATCATTTGAAAAAGATACGATAGTGGTTGTTCTACCATGAAAATTTCCTTCACACACTACAATTACAGCATCATTTTCATTGACACCTTTTACTTCATAACCCCATTTACGAGCGATTTTAATAGCCGTTTCAACAGCCTCTGCTCCAGTATTCATTGGTAATACTTTGTCAAATCCGAAATATTCAGTTACAAATTTCTCGTAAACACCCAATGTATCATTATAAAAAGCTCTTGAAGTTAAAGTCAATGTTTGAGCTTGTTCTATCATTGCGCCTATAATTTTCGGGTGACAATGACCTTGATTTACAGCAGAATAAGCAGATAAGAAATCGAAATATTTTTTCCCTTCAACATCCCAAACATACACACCTTCTCCTTTTGCTAAAACTACAGGAAGTGGGTGATAATTATGAGCTCCGTGTTTATCTTCTAATTGAATTAAGTCTTGTGAAGTTAGTTGTTCCATTGTTGAATTCATTGTTGTTTCTTTTGAATGTTAAATACCACTTATCACGGACAGTGTGCATCCTTTCCTCATTCATTCTGGAGAGAAATCATCCTTTCATTTTACAAATATAGGGAAGTTACAGTTGATTTTAATATTCATTCTTAATTATTTTGACAACAAATTCTACAAATAATCTAATTTATTATCATTTTATCAAAATAAAAAAGTCCATTTTAGTTTCTAAAATGGACTTTTTTATTTTTTATTTTCTTTTTAAAACAACTTCGGTTGATCATCGTCCGAAATATCCCATTCCATTGTGTTATCTCCTTCGTCATCTGAATCATCACTTTCATCTGAATCATCTTCTGAAATTTCTGGAACAACATCTTCTGGCCAAGGCTCTAATCCTTCTGTTGGAATTTCAAGTACAATTTCTTTTACTTTCAACTTCGTTACTTGATTTCCTTGTGCTTTCAATCCTTTCGTCTCGATTAAGTCAGCGATTTGAATCACATTATCAGGAAGATTTTTCGTTTCCTTTAATAACTTATTGTAAACGATTCTAGCCGTCGGACGATAAGCTGTTGAAACAACATGCATATAAGACCCCTCACCTTCACTAATAAATGACACTTTCTTATCTGTTGTTACTTCACATAAGAATCGTTTCACATAATGAATCTCTTTTTCACTGTCATAATAAACAGCTGAAATTGGTCTATCTGGATGCCATTTTTCAATATGAATCATATCTTCATCAAAGTGATTCGAAATATCGAAATTTGTCAATCTATACTCTCCTGTTTTATAGAGTGTTAAGATTCTATCTGCTCCTTTGAAAGAACCCAAGAAAGTTCCTCTTCCGTCGTCATTTAAACGACTTACAATTGGATCATACCAAATTTTACAAGCAGCCAATGTTGATCCTCCTACTTCTTTTTGAGTGATTTTCTGAACGATTTCTTTCGTTACTCTATTTCCTGCAGAAGTTCTTGCTTTAATTAACATATCTCCCATGTCAATATCAAAACGAAGTCGCTTCAAATGTGGACGTGGACGCAACATAATCGTCACGACTTCTCTTTCACCATTCGGATGAACAGAGAAATACAACATTTTAGAACCTTTCGTTCCTTTTGTTAAATCGTATTCAGTATCTCTGGTTACACTGCTTACGTTAAAACGTTTCATCATTGTAGCCCCTCCTAATCCATCTTGATAAATTAAATGGTAAATTGTACGTTTATCTCCTTTTTTCCAAACATCCGCGTGAACGATACCTTTTCCTACAAATTTCTTGTCAGCAACTTTGGTAATCATCATTTTACCTGAAGCAAAAAAGATAATAACATCATCAATTTCTGAACAATCATTTATTGCTTCTGTTTTCTTTAAACCATATCCAATGAATCCTTCTTCGTAATCAACGTATAATTTTCGATTCGCAATTATAACTTTAGAAGCAGTAATTGTGTCGAAATGTTTGATTTCTGTTTTACGATCTCTTCCTTCTCCAAAACGTTTTTTCAAATCTTTAAAGTAGTCGATTACGTACTCAATTAAATTCGCTAATTTTTCTTTCACCGCCAATATTTCCTCTTCGATTTTCAATAAAGCTTCATCTGCTTTACTTCCATCAAAACGGGTGATACGAATCATTTGAATTTGAGTCAGTTTTAACAAATCTTCATCTGTTATTTCTCTAATTAATTGATCTTTAAATGGTTCAAATCGGTTATGTAAATAAATATATAACGTTTCTTTGTCTTGGTAATGTTTGAAGTCAATGTACATTTCTTCGTTAATGAAGATTTTTTCTAACGTAGAAAAATGCCATTGACGTTCTAATTCATCCAAACGAATCTCTAATTCTAATTTTAATAATTGAACTGTATTATTCGTACTGAATTTTAAGATTTCACTTACGCCTAAAAAACGAGGCGTTTCCTTATCAATAATAGATGAATTTGGAGAAATACTCACTTCACAATCTGTAAACGCATACAATGCATCTAACGTTCTGTCGGGTGAAGTTCCAGGTGTTAAATGAATAATAATCTCCGCATTAGCAGAAGTGTTATCCTCTATTTTCTTGACCTTTATTTTTCCTTTTTCGTTCGCCTTTATAATCGATTCAATTAATGAACCTGTCGTAGTTCCAAAAGGAATTTCATGAATGATTAAAGTCTTATTATCGACGATTTTTATCCTCGCTCTAACTCGAACTTTCCCTCCTCTTAAACCATCGTTATAATTGGAAAAATCGCCCATACCTCCATTCAAGAAATCAGGATAAATTTCTACTTTCTTTCCTCTTAAATGATTAATAGATTGTTCGATTAATTCATTGAAATTGTGAGGTAAAAACTTACAAGCCATACCAACAGCAATCCCTTCAGCCCCTTGAGCCAATAATAATGGGAATTTAATCGGTAAATGTTCTGGCTCTTTATTTCTACCATCGTAACTTGTTAACCAATTGGTAGTCTTTGGATTAAAAACAACATGAGCAGCAAATTTGGAAATTCTTGCTTCGATATAACGAGCTGCTGCTGCCCCATCTCCTGTTAAGGTATTTCCCCAGTTTCCTTGGCAATCGATCAATATTTCTTTCTGACCTAATTGTACCAATGCGTCTCCAATTGAAGCGTCTCCGTGTGGATGATACTTCATTGTGTTTCCAATGATATTTGCAACTTTATTGTAGCGACCATCATCTAATTCTTTCATTGAATGAAGAATTCTACGTTGTACTGGTTTCAATCCGTCCCACAAAGAAGGCACAGCTCTTTCCAAGATTACATAAGATGCGTAATCCAAAAACCAACTTTCATACAATCCACTCACTGGGACTATCTTGTCATCAATTAGTTTCCCTTCAAATGGATTGATAGGTTCCTCTTGATTTCCAGTATTTTCTTCCAATTCGTCTTCTGCCATTTTATGAAGCTATTTCGGTGTTATCACTATCGTTTTGCTTTTCAGTTTCAACGTCTTCATTAGATTGAGCAAGGTCTTTTTCAACTCTCAAATTCTCAATGATGAATGTTTGTCGTTCAGGTGTATTTTTACCCATATAATAAGATAAAATAGAATCGATTGAATGATCTTTCGATAAAATCACTGGTTCCAAACGAATATCAGCTCCAATAAAATGTTTGAATTCGTCTGGTGAAATCTCCCCTAAACCTTTAAATCGAGTGATTTCAGGATTTTTCCCTAATTCTTCTAAAGCACTTTTTCGTTCTTCTTCAGAATAACAGTAAATCGTTTTCTTTTTGTTTCTCACCCTAAACAAAGGTGTTTGCAGAACATAAACGTGATTTCTTTTCACTAAATCAGGAAAAAATTGAAGAAAGAAAGTCAATAACAACATACGAATATGCATCCCATCGACATCGGCATCGGTCGCTATTACAATGTTGTTGTAACGCAAATCATCCATATCATCCTCAATATCCAAAGCAGCTTGAACAAGGTTAAACTCCTCGTTTTCATACACCACTTTTTTGGTCATTCCGTAACAATTCAACGGCTTACCTCTCAATGAAAATACTGCTTGAGTATTTACATCTCTCGATTTCGTTATCGAGCCACTCGCAGAATCTCCCTCGGTAATAAACAAAGTAGTTTGTTCGCGACGTTCGTCTTTTAAATCCGTTAAATGGATTCTACAATCTCTTAACTTCTTATTGTGTAAATTCGATTTTTTCGCTCTATCTCTTGCTATTTTACGAATTCCTGAAAGTTCTTTTCGTTCTCTTTCTGATTGCTTGATTTTACGTTCAATCAATTCAGCTGCTTCAGGGTTTCTATGTAAATAATTATCCAACGATTCTTTTAAGAAATCATTGATAAATGCCCTCATAGATTTTCCATCTGGTTCAATTTCTTGTGAACCTAATTTAGTTTTTGTTTGAGATTCAAATACTGGCTCAACTACTTTTACAGCAATTGCAGCAACAATTGATTGACGAATATCTGAAGCTTCGTAATTCTTGTTGTAAAAATCTCTAATTACTTTCGCAATCGACTCACGGAAAGCACTTTGATGCGTCCCCCCTTGTGTGGTATGCTGACCATTTACGAACGAATAATAATCTTCACCATACGTTCTACCGTGCGTAAATGCAACCTCAATATCTTCTCCTTCAAGATGGATAATTGGATACAATGGATCTCCATCCATATTATTTTCCAATAAATCTTTTAATCCTTCTTTGGATTGAAACTTTTCACCATTGAAATACATTGACAACCCTCTGTTCAGGTAACAATAATTCCACATCATTTTGGCTAAATAAGGGGTCTTAAAAGCATATTTTTTGAATATTGTTTCATCAGCAATAAATTCTACAAATGTTCCGTTTTGCTCATCTGTCTTTTCAACTGCTAAATCTTCAACTAATTCACCTCTTTCAAAAGAAGCTCCTTTTTTCTCTCCTTCACGAACAGAATATACTTTAAAACTGGAAGAAAGAGCATTTACAGCTTTCGTTCCAACTCCGTTTAATCCTACTGATTTTTTAAATGCTTTTGAATCGTATTTACCTCCTGTGTTCATTTTAGAAACAACGTCGACCACTTTTCCTAAAGGAATACCGCGACCATAATCACGAACAGAAACAACACCATCTTTCACTTTGATGTCTACTCGTTTCCCATTCCCCATTACAAATTCATCGATACAATTGTCGACAACCTCTTTCACAAGGATATAAATACCATCATCTGCTGCAGCTCCATCGCCCAATTTACCAATGTACATCCCAGGTCGAAGTCGGATATGCTCCTTCCAATCCAGCGAACGTATATTATCTTCCGTATATTGATTTTCTGCCATTTAATTTAAAATTTTGTACGATAACTTACAAATATAAGTCAGGATAAGGGTTTATTAACAGTAGCGTATTATGAGTTTTGAACGGCAGATTGTTAGGTATGTCCAATTACAGTATTTTGTTATTTTAAATTAACAAAAATATGTTTAAAATGTTAATTTAAAATAACAATTTAATATATAAAATGTAAAATTAAAATAACAAAAATTGATATAAAATGTATTTATTAAATAACAATTTCATATATTTGTAATGAGAAATCAAACTAAAATGGAAAAGTTAATAGAAAGAAGTATTCGGAAAATAAACACTTTTAATCAAAAATTTGAACGTTACTTATATACTAAAATCAATTGGAGCAACCGATTAATTTCCATTAAAGGTGCTCGAGGGACAGGTAAAACAACATTGCTTTTACAATATGCTAAATCACTTCAAAAGCAACAGAAAAAAGTAATATACATTGCTATGGATGATTTATTCTTTCTGAAAAACAACTTATTGGAATTAGCAGAGAAATTTGAACAGTTGGGTGGACGTTATTTATTAATTGACGAAGTGCACAAATACCCAAATTGGTCAAGAGAGATTAAGTTGATATATGATGATTTACCAAATATAAATGTTGTATTTACCTCATCTTCTATTTTAGAAATTTTCAAATCTGAATCTGATTTAAGCAGGAGAGTAGTGAATTACGATTTAAAAGAACTGTCTTTTCGAGAATATTTAGAAGTTAGCAAGGTAAAAAAAATCCCTGGGTTTACACTGGAAGAGTTACTAACAAATCATACAGAAATAGCGAGTGATTTATTGCAAACTTTCAAACCGATCCCTGCTTTCAATGATTACATAAAAAATGGTGTTTACCCTTACTTCTTGGAAGACCTTGAGAGTTACCATCAAAAAATAAGAAATACGATTAACTTAATTATCGACGTCGATATTCACGCAGTTGAAAATATAGATTATCAATTATTGACAAAATTGAAGAAACTATTATTTATGATTTCAACAAATGTTCCATACACTGTCAACGTAAGTAAATTAAGTGAAGTGATTGGTGTTTCACGTCCAACTTTATTACACGCCCTTTCTCTTTTAGAGCGAGCACGATTAATTGTTCAAATGAACAAAGTAAACAAAGGAATGGGTGTACTAACCAAACCCGAAAAAATTTATTTAAACAACACGAACTTGGCTTACGCATTAGGTGAAGACGGTGTAAATATTGGTTCGAGTAGAGAAACTTTTTTTGTGAATCAATTGTCAGGAATACATACCGTTGAACTTTCAGAAAAAGCAGATTTTATTGTAGATAAAAAATACACTTTCGAAGTCGGAGGAAAAAATAAAAAGCAAGTTCAAATACAAGGAATTCCTGATGCATACATAGTTAAAGATACGATTGAAATAGGAGTTGGGAATATCATCCCCCTTTATTTGTTTGGACTGATATATTAACCAAAATCAAGACATTAAAAAAGGGAATATAGTAAACCATATTCCCTTTCAATCTATTTAATTTAATTCATTTTAACATAACGAGCTTGGTCGTTTGCGCTGACTGAACCCCGAAGTTTTGCGCCGACTGAGCCTGGCCGAAGTCAAGCGTGTAATGATCTTTTTTCAGTTGCGTCTAAAGCAGCCTCTTTTACCCCTTCTGAATACGTTGGATGAGGGTGACAGATTCTAGCAATATCTTCTGCTGAAGCTCTGTATTCCATAGCAACAACTGCTTCCATAATTAAATCAGCTGCTCTTGGTGCAATCATATGAACACCTAAAACCTCATCTGTATTTTTGTCAGCTAAAACTTTAATTAAACCTGCTGTATCCATACTCGCTCTTGCTCTTCCTAATGCTTTGATTGGGAAAGAACCTGATTTGAATTCAACTCCTGCAGAAACTAATTCTTCTTCTGTTTTACCTACTGAAGCAACTTCTGGCCACGTATAAACTACACCTGGAATTAAGTTGTAATTTAAATGTGGTTTTTGTCCTGCAATAATCTCTGCAACATATACTCCTTCTTCTTCAGCCTTGTGCGCTAACATTGCTCCACGAACAACATCACCAATTGCATAAATATTTGGTACTGAAGTTTGTAAATGATCATTCACTTCAATTTGACCTCTATTGTTAACAGTCAAACCAACATTTTCTAAACCTAAACCAGCAGTGAAAGCTTTTCTACCAACTGCCACTAAACAGTAATCAGCTTCAAAAGTAACTTCTTCGTCTTTTTTATTTAACGCTTTTAAAACTACTTTATCTCCAGTATTTGTAACGCTTTGTACTTTATGTTGAAGATTAAATTTGAAACCTTCTTTTTTCAATACTTTCGTCAATTCTTTTCCTAATGCTCTATCCATTGTTGGGATAATCGTATCAGCGAATTCAACCACTTGAACTTCAGACCCTAGACGACCATAAACAGAACCTAATTCTAAACCGATAACGCCACCACCAATAACTAATAGTCTTTTTGGGATTTCAGTCATTTTCAAAGCTTCAGTTGAAGTAATGATTCGTTTTTTATCTGGTTCCATTCCTGGGAAATAGTTTGGTTTAGAACCAGTTGCAATTATGATGTTTTTTCCAGAAAGTAACGTTTCTTTTCCTTCGCCATCCACAACTTTTACTGTGTTTTTATCAACGAAAGAGCCAATTCCATTATGAACATCAATTTTATTTTTATCCATTAAGAATTTGATACCATTGCACGTTTGAGAAATAACCTCACTTTTACGTTTGATCATTTGCTCAAGGTTTGCGGTCAAACCAGAAATTTCAATACCGTGCTCTTCAAAATTATGTTTTGCATTGTGAAAATGCTCTGAAGAATCTAACAACGCTTTCGATGGAATACAACCTACATTAAGACACGTTCCTCCTAGTGTATCATATTTTTCAATGATAGCAGTTTTAAATCCTAATTGTGCGCAACGAATTGCTGAAACGTAACCTCCAGGTCCAGAACCAATGACAATAATATCGTATGTACTCATCTTTTTATAATTTTTCTGCAAAGTTAGAATTTCTTAATAATAAAGCGATTTTTGAGAGGTTAAATTATAGTTGTAAATAAAAGTAAAATATAAAATATAGGAATTATTTGGAATCAGATTCCAAATAATTCCTATATTTGAAGTATGATAACTCGAATTGCAAAAGAAAAACTAATTAATCTGGCAAATTCTTTTAAGTGTGTTGCTGTTACAGGAGCTCGACAATCAGGTAAGACAACCCTTGTAAAAGAAGTTTTTTCATCAAAACCCTACGTTTCATTAGAAAACATTGATACAAGGCAATTTGCATCAGAAGATCCTCGGGGTTTTTTATCTTCTTATCCAAATGGGGCTATTTTAGATGAAGTACAAAGATGTCCTGAACTTTTTTCGTATCTACAAGAAATATTAGATAACTCAACAGAAAAAGGATTGTACATTTTAACTGGTTCTAATAATTTTTTATTGCAAGAAAACATTACTCAGTCTTTAGCAGGTAGGGTTGGGTTTTTAAACTTACTACCATTTTCTATTCAAGAGTTACAGGATAATAACTTGGCTTTTGATTCAGTTGAAGAACAGATTCTTAATGGGTTTTACCCGCCGATTTATGATCAAAAAATTCCGGTAAGTGATTGGTGTCCAAATTATATACGAACTTACATTGAAAGAGATGTTCGACAAATTAAAAATGTAACTGATTTAATTGTTTTTGAAAGATTTATAAAGCTTTTGGCAGGTAGAACAGGACAAGAGTTTAACGCAAGTTCATTAGCTGTAGAAACTGGAGTGGATGTGAAAACGATTCAATCTTGGGTCGGAATTTTAGAAAGTAGTTTTATTATTTATTTATTAAAACCGCATTACAATAATTTTAAAAAAACAATTGTAAAAAGGCCTAAAATCTATTTTTATGATACAGCTTTAGTTTGTTCTTTATTAGGGATTAGAACTATTGCTCATCTTGAAACGCATCCTGCAAAAGGAGCTATTTTTGAAACGATGGTAGTAACAGAATTTGTTAAAAACAGAACAAACAAGGCTTTACCAATAAACTTATACTATTGGAGAGATAAAGCAGGACACGAAATTGATTTGATTATTGACAATGCAGAAAATTTACTTCCTATCGAAATAAAATCAGGTAGAACGATTAACACTGATTTTTTTAAAAACTTAGACTATTTCAAAAAAATAACTGGTTTTCAAAATTCTCTTCTAGTTTATAATGGAGATTTAACTCAAAAAAGAAGTAATGGTAATGAGGTTATAAATTGGAGAAATATTTCTTCAATCTAATTTTTCAAAAAAAAACAGGAATTATTTGGAATCAAATTCCAAATAATTCCTGTTTTATAATGTTAATCTAATTAATTTTCTTTTGAATAAAGTTTTTTTTTACAATTATTTCATTTTGAAACTATTAATGGCATACAGAATTAAATTCTGAAATATACAATAGAAAATCAGTCACGTTGATAACATTGTCTTTATTAATATCTTCAGGACAACCGTTACAAGAAGTATTAAATAAAGAAATAATTAGTAAGAAATCAATTACATTATTAACACCATCAGCATTAAAATCACTTTTAAGTAAATTTGAAACCGTTTTAGAATATGAGGTATAACTACATCCATATGCATCTATTGTAGTACAAGAATATGCACTAAAACTTGGTATACCGATTGTTTTAGTTGTAGCTCCTGTATTCCATAGAAAACTAACCTCCGAAGGTATCGATTTAGCTGTAATTGGAATTGGGAAATTAGGGCAAAAAGTTTCTGTACCTTGAGCTAATGCAACTATCGAAGGTGCAAGTGGCATACATAAATCCAATGAAGTTAAAACATCAGATCTGAATTTTCTTAAATTAAGGTTTCCATAATCTTTTGCAACTAATCCATCATTGTATATCACATCTGAACCACCATCAGAAAGTACTTGAAGTTGAGACATAGAAGTTATACCATTTGTTTTCACTTCCATTACTCCTTCCATGTTTAACTTACCGTCTCCTTTTGTTGATACTAATATTGGTGCATCAACAGTATTTCCAGTCCATTTATAAATTGAACTAAGCGCTAAATTCGGACCAGCATCACCTGCAACAATAATATAGCTTCCATTTGATAAACGAATAATATCACGTATTCCTTTTCCACCTAAATTTAATTCAATTGGAGCACCGAATGTTGGATTTCCAACTTGAGAGCCATTGTTAAACCACGTTTCAAAATTTAAGATTGGAGCAATCACAGCTTTAGTTCTGTTTGCTGTAGGAACTAAAGGAGCTCTCAAACCAATCCATAAAGTTGTACTATCTGGACCAAACACCATTCCTTCCGCAGCAAAACCGTTCGCTGCTTTAGAATCAACACCTGCTGCAGCACTTGCAGTAAAATTGTATCCATAGGCATCTCCCCAAGTCAACAAAGAAGATCGAATAGCAGAATAACCATTTACTGAAATAGAAGTGGTTGCACCTGTACCTGTAACAGTTGTTGCAAACAAACGATCTCTATTTGGTTTATTATCAAATGGATCTTTACCATTACTCATAGAACCTAACCAATAATATCTATTCGCAATTTTGTAACTTCTAGCACTTGCTTCAGCATCAACTTCTGGTTTAGCTAAGTCAGGTAAATTCAAGTAAGAAGAATAATCAAACGAAGCAACGGGTAATCCAGAATTATTACGAGAATATACGTTAATTAAATCAACTTCATCATCAGCGGTCATATAATAATCATTATCAAGCGCTATTGCATCTGAGGCATCAGACATTCCAGTATGCCATCTTGTATCAGTTAAATTAATTTTAGGAATTGAATCAGATGCTGCATAGTTTAACACATAAGAAGCATTGCTTATTCCATCACTCACTTGAATCGTAATTGTTGAGTATCCAACTGAGCTTGGTGCAATTTTTAAATTTCTAATTGCAGAAGCCCCTGATAATGTTAAACTTCCATTAGGAACCACAGCAGTGTTACTACTTGCAACTGTTACAATTAAACTTGAAGCAACAGTTTCTGCATCATTGATAACAAAATCAATTCCTAAGGTTGTTAATGGATCTGTAACATCCCCTTTAGATCCACTTATTGTGTATGGACTTACTGGTGAACTAGCAATTCCACGATCAATGTAGTTAGATGTTGAAGCAATATTAATTGCAATTGTAGGAGCAGTATTATCATTATCCGAAATCACAATATTTTGAGAAATTGTAGATCCAATTAACAATCCTTGAGATGGATTAGAAATCGTAAGGGTTGCAGTTTCTGTTCCTTCTGAAGCCACATCGTCTACTACTGTAAAAGTAACTGATCCAGACGAAGCACCTGAAGGGATTGTAATTGTAGTGTTTGAAAGTGTGTAATCACCTGAAGTAATATTCGTACCAGTTACAGCTAAAGAAACTGTTTCTGATGAAGACAAAGTAGAAGATGCTGTTGCAGTAACAGTTATTGCAGTTGTACCTACTTCAGTACCGGATGATGCACTCACACTTAAATTTACTGTTGGAATACCAGAATCACTTGGAGCAAACGAAATTCCTTTGTAGAAAGTTCCACTAACCGCATTTACGATTGTTGTTGCGGTCGAACCAGCGCCTGTGTCTGTAATTTTGATTACACGGTTACCAGCAGCTTCAAAAGTTGTTGCATACAGAATCGGATTTGTATTTGAGTAATCCACATATAAACCAAACGCACCAATATTAGTAGTTCCTGTTCCTAATGTATACTGTAAACTCCAAGTTGCACCACTTTTTGTCCATTTCTGAATACCACCAGCAGCAGTATTCAAACTCACAGCGATGTAACAGGTTGTAAGCGAAGAATTAAATGAAAAATCTTGAGGAATGATTGTTCCTGTATTTATTATTTGTGTTGAAGTAACACTTCCAGAAGTTGGTAAGCCAGAACCAATCGCGAAAATCCCTAATTGAGAAGTAGTATTTGTAGGTCCAACTTTTTGTGTTGAATAATAAATTTGTCCATTAAATATTCTTAATCCATAGGCTTTAGGAGGAGTAGCCGACGTTCCTAAAGCAACTGGAGAATTTGGAGCAATATAGTTTATACCATCAACATTAGCAGCAGAACCACCACCTATCCAAAAGTTTGTACCATCTGAAATTGCACTTCGAATATCATTTGCGCTAAAAAAGGTTGTGCTTGTTGCTACTTGCTGGTACTGTCCAGAAGGGGTTACTTTTCCTACAACTCTTGGTACAACACTTGATAAGGTACCTGTAACATCTGTAAATGCTGAAGCAGAAGCATATCCTGCAACTACTAAAAATTTCCCATCACTTGAAGTACTTAAAAATCCTCCTGAGCCACCATATACTCCAGCTGTTTGAATTGGTGTTGGACCTGAATTAGGAAGTGAAACGGTTACTCCAGGAGTACCATCTGTAGCAATTTCTTTTAGCACGATCGAAGTTGCAGCTTTACTTACAGTTCCATTGGTTTGTAAAACAACGAGTTTTCCTGGTGTAAAATCTGAACTATTTACGGTAATGTCTATGGTTCTTTCAGTCCCAGTACCACACGTATTTGTTGCGGACACATGTAATGTTCCACTTGTTGCATTTGCTGAGAAATTTAAAGTAACTAAATTTCCACTCCCATTGATTGTGGCTCCAACACCACCAGTGTATGTCCAATTGTAGGTAACTAATGGGTCATTGGTGATTGCATAAACCACACCACTTTGTCCTTTACTTACAATTGACGTACTACTTGTAAATGTAGACGGCTGGTTAGGGACAGTATTTACATTGATCGTTACAGGGGTAGAAGTATTACTACAGGTTGCATCTAAAACCGTTACTGAATAATTTCCTGCAACTCCGGTAGAAATTGTTTGTGTTGTAGCACCATTACTCCATAAATAGGAAACATATCCTGCTCCAGCATCTAAAGTTGTTGTGTTTCCTGCACAAATGGAAGTTGTTCCAGAAATACTAGGATTAGGTAACGAATTAACCGTTAGTGTAATTGAATTTGAAGTTGCTGTACTTGAAGTTAAACAAGTTGCATTTGAAGTCAAGTCACAAGTTATAGCATCATTATTTGCTAACGAAGTTGATGAAAAAGTAGCTGAATTATTTCCGATGTTGGATCCATTGACTTTCCATTGATAGGTTGGGGTATTACCACCAAAATTTGTGGTTGCTGTAAATGTTGTATTTACTCCGGTACAAATAGAATTTCCAATATTGGAAGCAATGGAAATGGAAGGAGTGTTTATCGAATTAACAACCATTGTAATTGAATTTGATGTTGCTGTTGCTTCCGAAGCACACGAATTATTGGAAGTCAAAACACAAGAGATTACATCATTGTTAGTTAATGAATTTGATGTGTAAGTGGCACTATTAGACCCTGTATTAAACCCGTTTTTTTTCCATTGATAAGACGGTGAATTTCCTCCATTTGTTTGTGATGCAGTAAATGTAGTCGGTGTAGCCGCACATATAGTTGAACCATTGTCCGATGAAATTGAAATGGTAGGAGTTACAGATTGAGTAACTGTCATCGTTATACTATTAGAACTAACTGTTGAAGTACTTGTACAAGTTGCGTTCGATGTCATATCACAACTGATGACGTCATTTGAGTTTAAAGAACTTGTTGTTAATGTAGCTGAATTACTTCCAGTATTAACACCATTTAATTTCCATTGATAAACAGGCGAACTTCCACCATTGGTAGGAGTAGCAGTAAATGTTACACTACTACCAGAACAGATAGAGGCACCATTATTGCTAGCGATTGAAACAGAAGGTGTAACAGTTGAGTTAACCGTTACTGAAGTGTTTGAAGAGGTTGCAGAACAATTAGATGCATTTGTTACAGTTACTGAATAAGAACCAGATGTAGAAACTGTTATAGCTTGAGTTGTTTCATTTGTCGACCATAAATAACTATAACCTGCAGAAGCCGTTAATGTTACAGAATTTCCTGAACAAAAAGTAGAAGATCCACTTGGTGTTATCGTTGCTGTTGGTAATGCATTCACTGTACCTGTTACTGTAGAATTTGCAGAACCACAACTATTAGTAACATTCACAGAGTAAGTCCCAGAAGCATCTGTTGTTGCATTTGATATAGATGGGTTTTGAGAACTTGAGGTAAAACTATTTGGACCAGTCCAAGCATAAGTAACAGGATTCGTACCAGTTGTTGAAAGATTTAAAGCTAGGGTATTGCCTTGACAAACAGCGCTACTTGAAATAGATGCTATGGAAGGTGCTGTACAAGGTGCAAAATCAAGACCGTGAAACCAAACGTTTGTTGCGGCAGCTACTAAAGTAGTAGCACTTGATCCCGAACCCGAGTCTGTTATTTTTATTATACGATTTCCTACAGTTGCTTCAGAGGTAGTAGCATATAGAACAGGATTATCACCTGAATAATCTACTACAAGACCAAAAGCGCCTATATTTGAAACACCTGTCCCTAATGTATATTGAAGTGTCCAAGTTGAACCAGATTTTGTCCATTTTTGAATTCCTCCTGTAGCAGAATTTAAATTTACCGCAACATAACAAATGGTAGAAGTAGAATTAAAAGAAAAATCGGATGGAATAGTTGTTCCTGTATTGATTACTTGTGTTAAGGTAGGCGAACCACTAATTGGTAAACCAGTTCCTACTGAAAAAATTCCTAATTGAGAAGTTGTATTTGAAGGTCCCGCTTTTTGAGTAGAATAATACATTTGTCCATTGAAAATTCTAAGGCCATATGCTTTTATCGGTGTTCCAGTCGCTCCAAAATTCACAGCAGTAGAAGGACCAAAATAATTAATACCATCCACACTGGCTACGGAAGCTCCTCCAGCCCAATAGTTTGTACCATCAGATATCGCAGCTCTAATATCATTCGCTGAGTAAGCAGTTGTACTCGAATATATTTTGGAGTATGAACCATTCCCATCCACTTTGTATATTGCTCTTGGAGCAGTACTTGCTGTGGAAACAGTGATGTCTGTAGCTGAGTAGTTTGCTGTTGTAGCATATCCACCAAAAACTAAACTAGTTCCATCAGTAGATTGAGAAATATATCCTTCCGAACCTCCTAATGTAGCCGCCATTTGAATTGGATTTTCACCAGTATTTGGTAAAGTAATGGATGTTCCAGCACTACCCGTTGTGGTATACTCTTTCAAAGTAACAGCAGAACCATATTTAGTCGTAGCTCCTGTTGTTTGAACTGCAACTATTCTTCCGGATGTAAATTGAGCATTGGAATAAATAGCACAAAGACTGATTAGTAAAAGCACTAAAATGTTTTTTGTTTTCATAATTTATTATTGTGTAGTGAGACTACCATTTAAAAATTCGAAATCAAAAATATAGGTTATCTATAAACAATTTAGAATGAAAGAATTATAAAATTATTATTAAATCAACTACTCTAAATGAATTTGTTAATCACTAACTAATATAAAGGGTGTATTGACTTATTTTACACTTTATAAACACTTAATTTATCATTTTAAAATGAACTTAGGTTGAAATTTAGAAAAGTTCCTAACCACCTCATTTACTTAAAATATTAGTTTTAACTTAACAACATCCACCTCCAGGCACACAAGTAGCCCCTTCATTTTTAGATTCAGCGTGAGATTGTTTCAATGCATTCAAAAATGTTTCGATTGGTTGCGCTCCTGAAACTGCATATTTTCTATCAAAAACGAAAAATGGAACTCCTGTTACTCCTAATTGACTTCCTTCTGAAACATCAAAATTTACTTTTGCTTCAAACTCTTCACTTACCAATGCAGCTATAATTTCTTCCTCATTCAAACCTATTTCTTTTCCTAATTGAATTAAAGTTGAATGATCACTCATATCTTTTCCATCTGTGAAATAGGCTTTGAATAAACTTTCTTCGGCAGCATCTCCTAATCCTTTTGTTTTCGCTAATTGAATTAATTTATGCGCATCGAAAGAATTAGCTACAACTGCTTTTTCAAAATTATAAGTTAACCCGACTTTTCTAGCTGTTTCAACAATGTTATCGTGCATTTCTTTTGAACGCTCTACTGGCATTCCTTTTCGTTCAGCCAAATATTCATACGTGCTTACTTTCTTCTCAAACATTTTTGGAATAGTTGGATCTAATTGAAAACTTTTCCATTCGATTTCAATTTCATTTTTAGCATCAAATTCATTTAATGCTGCTTCAAAATTTCGTTTTCCGATATAACAAAACGGGCACATGATATCCGACCAAATTTCTACTTTCATATGTTTTTAATTGTTTTTTTATTTGTCATATGGAATACACCTTTTAGATCTTCATCAGAGTTTGTGATTCTAATCATGGCTATTTCATCTCTTTATTTAAAAAATTGTTTTAATATTCCATCTTCTTTTATCAATCCTTTCATTTTTGAATAGGGAATGAAAATTTCAGGCATTCCAATCGCATAAGGTCCAATTTCATACTGGTTAAACAAGAAAGTCAGACCCTTATCTGAAATTTCAAAATTATCATTTAACTCAAACTCTCCATCTTCAAAATCCCACATATCTCTTCCAGACTCTTTGTACAGAATTTTTTCAGCAATCTTATTCAATTTACCTTTCGTTCCTTTATTTATTAAATCGGATAAGTGAATTAATTCTCCATTCGACAGATTAAAATTAAAAAATTCTAAAGAAGACGAAGGGTGTGGTGTTCCAAATACATAAAAATATCCTGCTACTGAAAAACAAGCAATTTTATCATATCTAGTCAAATAATTAACGTTAATTTCTTGTTCAAATCCGTCACCTTCCTCTAAATGTAAGTAATCTTGAATTTTAGCCAGTATTTTTTTATTGGTTTTTGGAATTATATAATTTGAATCAAGTCGTTGTTTTAATGCTGCTGTCAATAAGGTTTTATTGATTTTTTGTTCAAGAAGATTCGGTGTATTAACAACAATTGTAATTGATGTTGTCAATTCCGAACTTTTACCATCTACTAAATGCTCTGAATTTTGAACAACGGTGTTTGTTGTTTCTAGTTGAAATAGATTGATTGCCTTTTGTTCAAATTCAAATTCCATTTGTTTCCCATTCTTTTTGGAATAATGGCCTTTAAAGTTTAGTGTATCAGTGAATTGTCCTTCAAAAAAGTTGGCACCATCATTCAACTCAAATTTGTTATCGGCTAATAGTTTCCCTTTTAAAGAAAAAGTTTCGCAATTTGAATCTAGAATATACTCACCGAGTAAAACACTATCTTCCAAGATTAAAACAAGCGAAGCAGTTTCTTTTTCCAGATTATTATTTATAAGAAATCCCCTGAATTTTTTCGAAAAATTTTGAAGTTGCAAACCTGTTTTTTCAGGAGATTTTTCCTCTCTGTTTGTTTTTTGGTTTGAGTTACATGCTGCAATTAAAACAAATGCTAATAAAAAGGGAATTAACTTCATGAATATCTAGTTATATGAATATGAGATATTTAGATAATTTTAAAGCAATCAATTATCAATCAAAACAAATGCTTCTCTGCATGATAAGAAGACCTTACTAATGGTCCACTCTCCACATACCTAAATCCCATTTCTAAACCTAAAACTCGGTATTCTTCGAACTTTTCTGGTGTAATGAATTCTGCTACTGGTAAGTGTTTGGGAGATGGTTGTAAGTATTGTCCAAGAGTTAAAATATCAACATTCACACTGCGTAAATCTTGCATACTTTCAATAACTTCTTCTGGAGTTTCACCTAAACCTAACATGATTCCAGATTTTGTTCTCATTCCTCCTTTTTTCAAACGGAAAAGAACTTCTAAACTACGATCGTATTTTGCTTGAATTCGAACTTGTTTTGTCAAACGGCGAACTGTTTCTAAATTGTGAGAAACGATTTCTGGAGCTACATCGATAATCGTTTGAAGATTTTCCCATTTCCCAGCAAAATCTGGAATTAATGTTTCCATTGTTGTTTCTGGAGATTGTTGACGAATTGCTCTAATAGTCTGCGCCCAAATTTCGGAGCCTCCATCTTTCAAATCATCTCTATCTACAGATGTAATAACGGCATGTTTAACCGTCATTAATTTCACGCTTTGTGCTACTCTTCCTGGTTCGTATATATCAACTTCTTCTGGTCGTCCTGTTTGAACATTACAAAAACCACAAGAACGTGTGCAAATATTTCCTAAAATCATAAATGTCGCGGTCCCTTCACCCCAACATTCACCCATATTTGGACAACTTCCACTTTCACAAATAGTATGCAATTTATGCTCGCTAACTAACGCACGAACTTTACGATAATTTTCACCTGTTGGTAATTTTACCTTTAACCATTTTGGTTTTCTCAATCGTTCTAATTGATTTTCGTTGTCTGTATTTTCAGCCATCACCTACTATTTTATACAAATATAAAACCTCTCATTCGTTTTTAGAGTTTTCTAGAGAAGTATTTTTTACAGTAGTTTTTAACCACAGAGTTTTTATAGGAGGAAAGAACAGTGTTTCACAGAGTTATTCTTTTAATAAAACTCTGCGAGACTAAGTGAAAAAACGCTGGGTGCTCTGTGGTTAAGTCTCTGTAATTCATTATCAAATTATTAATTTTTCATCTTTTCGCTAATTATAACATAACATTTATATCATGTTCTCGAAATGTAATCGTCATCAAATTTTTATAAAATTGTAGTATAAATATGTTCAAAAAAAATGACACTACTTACAGGCAGAAAAATGAGTCTTCAACAAGAATTAGCATACGATTTAAAAGATTTTTTAAAAACAGAAAAAGAAAAATATCCCGAAAACGAATTATTACGAATCGATTTACATTGCCACGATTACAATAGTAATGTTCCGGATGAATTAATGGGGAGAATTTTAAATGTTCCTGAAACCTGGTTACCAACTGAAAATTTAATCAAAACATTAAGAAAGAATAATTCGGATGTTATTACAATCACCAATCACAACAATGCTCGTTCTTGTTTTGAACTTCAAGATAAAGGTGTTGATGTTTTAGTAGGGACAGAATTCAGTTGTTATGTTCCTGATTTTAATGTCGGTATTCACGTCTTGACTTTTGGCTTCACAAGAGAACAAGAAACTGTATTGAATAAACTTCGAAAAAACATATACCAATTTCTTCAATACACGAACGAAAACGATATTCCAACAATTTGGGCACATCCTCTTTACCATTACAGCACGCAAGGAACGCCAGAGTTTGATTTCTTTAGTAAAATGGCGTTGGTTTTCGAACGTTTCGAGGTCTTGAATGGCCAACGTGATACATGGCAAAATATGCTGGTTAAAACGTGGTTAGAATCGATTACTCCAGAGCAAATTGATGCAGATGCAGAACGCTTTAAAGTTGATATTAGTTTATATTGTAAAAACAGGTACAAAAAATCGTATTCAGGAGGTTCTGATAGTCACATGGGAATTTTTTCTGGTCAAACAGGAACTTTTTTACATATTCCGAATTTAGAAAAAAGAAGAAAAAAGGAAAAACTATCCGATTTAGCTTTAGAAGCAATAAAAAGTGGTGCAATAATTCCTTATGGCACGCATCAAAATTCGGAAAAATTGACAGTTGCTTTTTTGGATTATGTGTGTCAAATTGCAATGTACAAAGAAGACCCAGGACTTTTTAGAATATTACTACACAAGGGGTCTGCTAAAGATAAAGTATTTGCTTTATTGGTTTCAAATGCATTTTCAGAAGTCAGTCGAAACAAGAAAACAATGCGTTTTGTAGAATTATTTCATGACTGCTTAACAGGAAAAGTACCCTCAAAATCGAAAAGATTGTTACTTCCAAAAGTGTACAAACCGATTTTTGATGATGTAGTAAGAATTGCAAAGGCCCATACTCATTCTCCCGAAAAGATGATTCGGGAATTTAGTATTGCTTTAAATTCGATGAGCACAAACTTAAACAACATTTTATTTTCTCGCCTAACAGTTAAAATAAATGATTTAATTTCTGATAATTATTTTCAAAAACTGAAATTAGCAGACATAATAGAACAGCTTGAAATTCCAAGTGATTTTAGAGCATTATTTCAACCAAAATCATCTAAAAAGAATAAAAACAAAAAACTTTCTAAACCTGATTTCTCTACTTTCTTTGATGGAATAACATTTCCTCTGTTTACTTCAACCATCTTATTAGGAGCCAATTTTACAAGCAGTAAAGTTTTGTACAATACACGCCCTTTGTTGAACGATTTTTCAGAACGCTTTAACAAGTACAAACACCCAAAAAGAATGCTTTGGTTAACAGATACTTACGAAGACAAGAATGGTGTTTCTGGAGTACTTCAAGATATGCACAAAGAAATCAAAAGGAGAAATTTACCGATTGATATTTTAGTTTGTAGCAATACGGTTATTCAAGATGATCATTTAATTGTCATCAAACCATTGGCAGAATTTGAAGTTCCTTTCTACAAACAACAACCCATTCGAATTCCTGATTTCAATGAAATTCACCATTTGTTTTTAGAGAATGAATACGATCGAATTATGTGTTCTACCGAGGGAGTTATGGGATTGGTTGGATTGTATCTAAAAAATGCATACACTTTACCTGCTCATTTCTATGTACATACAGATTGGTTGATTTTTGCACGTAAAACAATGAATTTAGATATGCATAATATGAATCGAATCAGAAGATTCTTGCGTGCATACTACAATGGCTTTGATAAATTATTTGTTCTTAATTCAGATCATAAAAAATGGTTGACTTCGATTGAAATGGATTTCAAAGAAGAAAATGTGAATTTAACGGCGCATTGGAACAATGAAGCATTTTATCCAAGAGTAAATGATAAAGCAGAATTATTCAAAGTAAAAAAGAATGAAAAAATTCTATTATACGTTGGTCGTTTTAGTTTAGAAAAAGGTTTATTGGATATTATAGATATTTATGAATCAGTAAAATCAGATGTTAAAAATTTAAGAATGGTTTTTGTTGGTGAAGGTCCCGAAGAGAATATGCTGAAAGATAAACTTCCAAATGCGATCTTTTTAGGTTGGAAAAACAAAGAAACACTTGCTAAAATTTATTCTTCAGCCGATTTATTGATACTTCCATCAAAATACGATACGTTCAGTTGTGTGGTTTTAGAAGCATTAAGCTGTGGACTTCCTGTAACAGCTTATAAATCGAAAGGCCCGAAAGACATAATTGAACACGGAAAAAGTGGTTACTTAAGTTCAGGTAAAAATGAAATGCAAAATTCGATAATCACTTATTTCTCAAATCCAATTGAGCACGATAATTTCCGATCTGAAGCATTTGAACGCTCTAAAAACTATGATAAAGAACTAATTTTAAACAAATTAATGGAGGATGTGGGATTAGAATTCTAAATCTCACTTAAAAGCAGTAAATTTGCAGAAAATTATTATCCTCATGATAACTTCAACTGTTGAATATTTAGGAGAACTTAGAACGAGTTGCACACACATTCAATCTCAAACGACAATTATTACAGATGCACCTTTAGACAACAATGGTAAGGGCGAAGCTTTTTCTCCAACCGACCTAGTTGCAACGGCTTATGCATCTTGTATGATTACTATAATGGGAATTTTTGCTGAAAGTCATTCGATTAATTTTACGAGTGCTAAAGCGGATGTTCAGAAAATTATGGAAGCAAATCCAAGAAGAATTGGAAAAATTGTCATCAAATTAGATTTATCAGGAAACAATTGGGACGATGAAACAGCTGAAAGAGTAATCAGAGCTGGTAAAGCATGTCCAGTCGCTAAAACGTTAGGAGATAATGTTGAGGTGGAATTTGATATTAGGTTTTAGGGATTGGGGATTAGGTGTTGGTATTTATTAAGACGATGTGATTTTGGTTAGAGATGTTGCATGCAACGTCTCTAACCGATTAGAAAAGATATAATAGAAAATGGAAAATAGAAAACCGTATAATAAAAGAGAATCGTATCCTAAAAAGGATAATTATTCGAGAGATGAATTTACACCTCGTGATTTTCAAAAAAGAGAACGCAAAGAATCTGATGATGAATTCATTTTTGGTATTCGTTCTGTAATTGAAGCGATTAAAGCGAATCGTGAGATCAACAAAATTATGATCTTGAAAGGAATGAACAAAGAACTTTTTCAAGAATTAAAAGATACTTTGGCTGATAAAAATTATTTTTTACAGTTTGTTCCTGTTGAGAAATTAGATAAAATCACAGAAAATAATCACCAAGGTGTTATTGCTTTTGTTGCTCCTATCAAATATGGTTCGGTTGAAACATTGGTAGAAGAAATGTTGGAGCAAGGTAAAAAACCATGTGTACTTGTTTTAGATAGAATTACGGATGTCCGTAATTTTGGAGCAATCGCAAGAACTGCTGAATGTCAAGGTGTTGACGCGATTTTAATTCCATCTAGAGGTTCAGTTCAAGTTACTTCTGATGCGATTAAGACTTCAGCTGGAGCATTGAATAGAATTCCTGTTTGTAAATCAGACAATATCAAAAACACACTTTTCTACTTACAACAATGTGGAATGAGAATCGTTGCTTGTACTGAAAAAACAGACACTCCTTTATATCAATGTAATCTTCGTGGTTCTGTAGTGATTATTATGGGATCTGAAGAAGATGGTATTACAAACGATTTCTTAAACATGGCAGATATTAAAGCCAAAATTCCAATGAGAGGTGAAATTGCTTCTATGAACGTTGGAGTTGCTACTGGAATTGTTTTGTACGAAAAAACACGTCAAGAATTGTATGGATAGAATAAAGCAAAGCACGTTTTTCAAGAATCACGCTATTTTCATTTGGGTGATTTTTATTGGAATAGTTTTACGTGTTTTGTTTATTGAATTTCAAGGACTTTCAAACGATGAATTAAGCGCTTGGTATCGAACTCGCTACATCGATTGGAATTCATTTTGGTACTTTGGTGTAAAATCGGGTGATATGCATCCGGTTTTCTACCAAGCCTTTCTCCATTTTTGGACACAATATTTTGGTGATTCAGAATGGGCTTTACGATCAACAGGAATCTTTTTCTACCTCCTTAACTCATTACTGATTTACAACCTGTGTAATCGCTTTTTTACAAAAAAAACAGGATTAGCATTGTTAACCTTGTATGCAGGATTGGTTTTCACAATCATAAATACAACGTTAGCCAGACCTTATAATTCAGGCACTTTCTTTTTACTTTTAAGTTTTTGGTCGATTTTAGAATTAGGAAAAACTGAAAAAAGAATCACTTTCTGGCACTTTGGAATTGTCTTTGGTTTTTTAGGAGCAATGACTTCTCATTATTTTGCCTTTTTAACCGCGGGAATTTTAGGAACTTTGAGTCTAGTGTATTTACCTAAAAAGAAACTCATCGAATTTTTAATCTGTGGAGCAATTGCTGTTCTACTTTTTTTACCCCATTGGTCAGTTACAGAATACCAATTAAATCAAGGAGGATTAGGTTGGTTAGCTGCCCCAAAATGGGAATGGTTAATCGATTTCTTTTACCAATTTTTTAATTATTCCTGGATGAATGTCTTATTGATAGGTGGTGGAATTCTTTTCTTTAATTTATATTCAAAATCAAAAGAAATAACGAAAGAAGAAAAATTTGCATTGGCTATTTTTTCATTCACTTATCTCATTGCACACATAATTAGTTTGATTTATACACCAATTCTTCGTGAATTAGTAATGTTGTATTTACTTCCTTTCTTATTCTTCTTTTTATTTAGAAAAATTGATCAACTTGGAGGACTAAAATTAAATTTGATTTTCCTATTGTTCCCTTTAATTTTTGGAATTCAAAGTGTATTTCAAAAAGGATTACTGGAACCTAAAAACTTCGGAGTATTTAGAGAAATTGGACATAAAATTAACTTTTGGGAGAAGAAAATCGACATAAAAAAATGTACAATAGCATCAAATTATAACAATATTGGTTACTTAAATTATTATTTAGAAACACCTCTAAAAGAGTCTATTACAGATTGGTCGAATGGGAATGTCGTTTATAAATTAGCAGAAAGAGCAAAAAATTCAGATAAGAACTATTTCTTGTACACATGGAGTAATAATTTTCATTTGCCGATGTATTATGAAGTAATTCAAAAGTATTTCCCTTTTACTATTGATGACGAATCGTATTTCGGTAGTTCATTTCGACTTTATTCAAAAAATAAAAAACGAGTTTTAAAACCAGTAAATAAGTTAATTCAATCGGCTAAACCACAAACAACCAACGATGAGTTTTTTGGCGAAATGAAAATATCTGTTGAGAACGTTTATAGAAGAATTAAAGAAAATCAATACATCCTCATACAAACACAAGGAATCTTATATAGCAACTCTCCCCTCTTTTATGTTGTAACACTTGAAAGAAATGGAGAAATGGTTAAAAATGGTGATATTCCTTTGCTTTATGCAGCTTACGATCAAGCTAAATTAAACAACGTTAATACCAAAACAACATTTTTTAATGCATTTAATCTCCCTAAAGAAGCACTTCCAACTGATCTAATAAAAATCTATTTTTGGAATCCTGAAAATGCGAAAGTTAAAATTGGTGAAACCAAAATTTACTTTGATAAAGAGTAGCTTTATTATTTGAACTTAAGATTTTTTCAATACATTAAACACCAAATCATTTAAAAATAAATACGTGAAATTTTCACCTTTCATGTTTTCACTATCCGTTAATTTGGGTAAAAAATTACTAAAAAATTGATGAGTATGAGAAGTTTCAATCAAAGTACTACTCAATGATCTTGGGTACTTATAAACTGAATCATAATCAGTTATAAT
>CAMDMY010000007.1 GCA_945902775.1 Chryseobacterium gleum
TTTACACTTTTTGAACGCGACAATAGCTTCGATGCCCGGTCACAAGGCTACGGACTTACGTTACAACAAGCGAGTAAAGCAATGGAGGGTTTTGGTATTTTCTCTTTAAAAAACAAAGTCATTTCTACAAGACACGTTGTTCATACACCTGAAGGAAAAATTGTTGGAGAATGGGGAATGCGAAAATGGCTTGATCCAGACGTGAAAATCAATCCTCGAAAAACCAATATGCACATTGCTCGACAATCGTTAAGAGCATCACTTTTAGAACAACTAGGAGGTGAGCCAAAAGTAAATTGGGGACATCAATTAATTGATTATAAAGAGAATACGCTAGATATAAATTTTCAAGTTGGGGATGCAATTAAAACGTTCAAAGCAGATTTAATTGTAGGTGCAGATGGTATTAGAAGTACTGTAAGAAAAATTGTAATTGGGGATGAGAAAACACCTTTGCGTTACCTCGGTTGTATCGTTATTTTAGGAATTTGTCCTTTAAGTGCTATTGATGTTATCGATCGTACTTTACTCGATTCAGCAACTGTTTTTCAAACGGCTAATGGAAACGAACGAATCTATGTAATGCCTTTTGATGCTGAAACTGTAATGTGGCAATTGAGTTTCCCGATGACGGAAGAGGAAGCAAAAGAATTGAGTGCTCAAGGTCAACAAGCATTAAAAGAAGAAGCCATCAAAAGAACACAATGGCACGAACCAATTCCTCAAATTTTAACAGCTACTAAGGCAGCACAAATTTCAGGTTATCCTGTTTACGACCGAGAGCTTCTGGCGCAAGAATTACTAGAAAAACATGAAAAAGCAACACTAATTGGAGATGCCGCTCATCCTATGAGTCCATTCAAAGGTCAGGGTGCCAATCAAGCTTTATTAGATGCTTTGACATTAGCTCGAGCGATTTATAAAGGATGTAATCCACAATCAAACTGGCGAGAAATTGGCATTCGAAAAAGTGTGTTAACTGAATTTGAAACTGAAATGGTGGAACGAAGTGCGGTGAAAGTAAAAGATTCAGCAGATGCAGCCCAATTTTTACATTCAGAAATCGCTCTTTACGAAGGAAATGAACCTAGAGGAAGATGTTTGAAACGAAATTAATTTAAAATCGAAGTCATAACTTGTACCTAATAAATTTTATTGGGACCCATAGATTAAAAAAGTGAAGAATTTCGAACTGTTTGAATTCCGATTTTTTTTCGGGATGAGTTTTTGAAATTTCACTTTTTTAATCGTGATGGGTAAAATAATTTATTAAGTACTAGACCTTTTCTTCGAAAGCAATACTTTCTCTCTTTTTGTGGCGATGCCAAAAAGTGAGAAATAATAACCTATCGAAAAATAGTTTTTTATGAATATTATAATGTTAAAATAATTTATTGTATATATTCGTTCTATAAAAACAAAAAATGACACAATATAACTTTCGAAAAGCTACATTATCAGAAATTGATTCAATTTGGGACATTCTTAAACAAGCAATTCTTCGCAGAAAAATAGATGGTAGTAATCAATGGCAAGATGGTTATCCAAATTTGGAAGTTGTAAAAAAAGACATTGAAAAAGAAGCAGGGTATGTCTTAACAGAAAATGAATCAATTGTTGGTTATATAGCTGTTCTGATAAACGACGAACCTGAATATGCAAAAATTGAAGGGAAATGGATAACAAATGGTGATTTTGTATTGTATCACCGTGTTGCAATTTCAGAAAGTCATTTAGGAAAAGGATTAGCGAAATTAATGATTACACACATTGAAAAATTCGCACTGGAGAATAACATTAAAAGCATAAAAGCAGATACGAATTTCGATAATGCTGCGATGCTATCCATATTTGATAAAATGGGATATGAATATTGCGGAGAAGTCTATTTTAGAGGTAGCCCAAGAAAAGCGTATGAAAAAGTATTAGAATAATATTCATATCTATCCTATCCTTCTCATTCTTTTCCAAGCAATAAGATGACGTTGTTTATACAACCAAAGACAACCTAAATCCAATCCAAAATAAAAGAAACTGATTCCGCTTGGAGGATTGGCGCTTTTTAGTATATCAAAAATACCAAATGCTGTATCTGGCCATTTCCAACAGTGATAACTCGTTCCGATAATCTCTAAAAAAGCGACTACCAGATACATCGTGTAAAAAAAGAGCCTTTCTTTCGGTCTACTTTTGAGAAGCCATAAAGTCAGTAAAGTCAAGCCAAAACCAAAAATGTCTGCAGCAAAAATTAAGTAACAAAATGAATAAAGAAAAATGAAAATACCAAATCCCCATTCAAGTTGGTTTCGATAAATTTTCACGAATTTTTCGCGACAAAAATAAACTGTAACAATGTAGATAATTGCGTGACCAGGAGGCACATAGATAGGAACATTTTTCAATCGATATTCATACATATCAAAACCTAACGAAAACAAACATTCGCCTGCAATTCCGATGGCCAACGCATAAAGCATTAATTCTTTCGATCGTTTAGTAGCACGAAAAAATAAACCGAAAAAGACCAACAACATAGCGATATTCGCATACATTTGACCGCCTTTATCCACTTTGATAAAATAAGAACTATCAAAAAACAATCCACCAGCAATAAATAACATCAATAAAATCAATGTTTTAAAAGTGGATTGAATCAGATTTTTATTAATCATTAACTATTAAAACTTTTTACAGCCGCAGCAACGTCTTTTTTAGCATTACCAATAAAAACCTCGTCCCCATTTATCATAAAAGGACGTTTCAAAAAAGTATATTCTTCTAAGATATATTTTCGATAGTCATCCTCCATAAGTTGGATTTCATTTAAACCCAACGAACGAAATTTAATCGCACGTTTCGAAAACAAAGCCTCATAAGAACCAACTTTCCCTTTGATCCAATCCAATGTGTCACCATCAATATTTTGAATTTTAATATCCTGTAATTCAAAATCATCACCAGGATTAATCTCCTTAATAATCTTCTTGCAAGTATCACAAGAACTTAAATAATATATCTTTTTCATCTTATCTTTTTAAACAATTCAGAACCAAGTCTGTGCAAAGCACAACGAAACTAACACCAGTACAAAAGCTAAGTAAAAATTTTGGAGCAATGACAGGCGACTGAGCAGAATTTACTTGCGAAAGCAATAAATTCGTATCGAAGTCACTGTCCTTGCATGTACTCTTTATTCCTTTTTCTATCCTCTTCAGAACCTTCGTTACAACTTGTTTTCGATTTTTTCTTTTCAGCTAGAATAATAAATTTCACTTTAAAAAGTACTGGATAATATTTACTTGAAAACCAATCCAATCTTGCTCCTCCTGATAATCCAACAAGTGGAAGTTGAATACCAGGAATAATGTATGTTCCACGTTTTTTCTTGATACCTAATCCTAATTCAAGATGAATTTGTGCGACTAATGGTTTATGAAAACTTTGAATTGCAGGAGATTGAACTACAGATGAATACACTTTTTTTCCATCAATGGCTCTGTAATCAATATTTAAACCCAATCCATTGTCTAAATAATATTTTTGACCGAAATAAATATTTTTATGGGCCGTTGCTCTTCCAGTTACATAGCCATTGTAAAATGAACCCTCTGCATGAGAAAATTTCCCATCCGTCAAATACGTTACGTCAGCCGATTCTTTACCGCCTAAAAGTTTAAACCCAACTCCCCAATCATAATAACTGATAAAACGAGATTTTAATAACGTTAATTTTGGAGTTCCCATAGGAAAATGAGCCATCCCAATATCAAAAAAAGCACCCACATTTCCTTTAGGATCAATTACATAATTGTAAGGTCGCTCAATCGGAACATTAATTGTTTCATTATTGATTCTTGTAAACTGATACGTTAAACCAGCCGAAACTTGAATTCCATAATTCTTTAAACTTCGCACATCTTGTGGTCCCCCAAAAACATCGCTTCTTTTCACTTTTTTACGATGTGTCAAATCTCTCTGACCAAAAACAGAAAGAGAAACAAAAGACAAAAGTCCAATAATAAAAAACGCGATTTTAAATCCTTTCCATTTTAGCAACATACCTTAAATTTTAGTTGTTTACAAATATAACGCAAAACGCTAGAAGATAGTTACAAGTAATATCAACTGTAGTTTGTTAGTAATGTATATGATAATTATCAGTATCCAAAAATTAATCAACTGTTAATGAATTACTTGCTAATCTAAAATAATTCTAAATAAGTTTCATGACATTTGTATGACATTTGTAAAGTCTACCGATATTAACTTTGTGTTAAAACAAGATAAAACGTGCTAAATAACTTTCATATCATAGCGTTCACACACCGTAATTTAGGTGTTAGCGAAATAGGAAAACTTCACATCGAGGATGTGAAGCAACAAGCACACCTTACAAATTTAAAGGAATCACTTGATATTCAAGAGTTAATGTTCCTTTCAACTTGTAACCGTGTAGAGTTTATTTTTTGTTCTGATAGAACAACTGACTTTGCATTTTTACACCAATTTTTCAAGACATTATATCCAGAATTTGCTGAAGATCAAGTAGATTACTTCGCTGAAAATGCGGATGTATTTTCTAAAATAGAG
This sequence comes from Chryseobacterium gleum, assembly GCA_945902775.1. Classification (GTDB taxonomy): domain Bacteria; phylum Bacteroidota; class Bacteroidia; order Flavobacteriales_D; family Crocinitomicaceae; genus CAIUKX01. The sequence goes on from CAMDMY010000007.1 coordinate 4,591, forward strand.
GCTGTTGAACATATGCTTTGTGTTGCTTCATCGATCGATTCAATGGTAGTTGGTGAAAGAGAAATTATCACGCAAGTAAGAAATGCATTTGAAGCTTCTCGAAAAATGAACTTAACAGGTGATTTTATTCGTTTAGTAATTCGTCAAACGATTGAGACTGCAAAAAAAGTATACACAGAAACAAGCATAGCAACAAAACCAGTATCAGTTGTTTCTCTAGCTTACCATAAATTAAGAGATATGAATATCCATTTGGATGCTCGAATCTTAATCGTTGGGGCTGGAACTACCAATACAAATATGAGTCGTTTCTTAAGAAAGCACGGATTTAAAAATTTCGTAGTTTTCAATAGAACATTAGCAAATGCTGAAACATTAGCGAAAGATTTAAAAGGGAACGCTTATTCACTTGAAGATTTACAATCTTATACTAATGGTTTTGATGTCATCATTACATGTACAGGTTCAGAATCACATATCATAACTCCAGAAGTTTACGAACAATTACTTCAAGGAGAAAAAGATCGTAAAGTAGTGATTGACATAGCGTTACCACAAGATTTAGATCCTAAAGTTCAAGAACAGCACAATGTATCACATATTTCAGTTGAAGTTTTACAAAAAATTTCAAACGAAAATTTAAAAGAGCGTTCAAAAGAAATACAACACGTTGAAGAAATTATCGCTGATGCAATTTTCGAATTCAAACATATTCATAAGGTAAGAGCTGTTGAAATTGCAATGCGTGAAGTTCCTCAAAAAGTAAAAGAAATCAGAGATACCGCTTGTAATGAAGTGTTTAAATCTGAATTAGAATTACTGGATGATACTTCACGAGAAGTATTAGATAAAATCATTGGTTACATGGAGAAAAAATACATGAGCGTTCCAATGTTAATGGCAAAAGAAATTCTACTTAAAAAATAATAAATTTAGACAGTTTCTAAGTATGCAACACATCGTAATCGGATCAAGAGGAAGTGATTTAGCTTTATGGCAAGCACACCACGTTAAATCTCAATTGGAAAATTTGGGTTGTTCAGTTGAAATCAAAATCATTGTTACACAAGGTGATGCAATTCAAGATTTAAGCTTTGATAAATTAGAAGGGAAAGGATTTTTCACAAAAGAAATCGAAGTGGCATTAATAAATAAGTCAATCGATTTAGCTGTTCATTCACACAAAGATTTAGAAACAAATCCTCCTGCAGGATTAATTGTTGCTTGTGTTTCTGAAAGAGAAAATCCTGCTGATTTATTGTTAATTGCAAAATCTGCTGTTGATACAAATAACGAATGGAATTTAAAATCGAATGCAATTGTTGGGACTTCTTCTGCTAGAAGAAAATCACAAGTGGTTCGTTTTAGAGACGATGTTGAAATAAAAGATTTAAGAGGAAATGTTCCAACTCGAATTCAAAAATTAAGAGACGGACATTACGATGCTATATTATTAGCGAAAGCTGGAGTTGACCGTTTACAAATTGATTTAAGTGAATTTGAAGTGGTGGTTTTAAATCCGAAAGCCTTCGTTCCCGCTCCTGCACAAGGTGTTTTAGCGCTACAAATTCGTGAAGAAGATAATGCGCTTTTCGATACACTTCAAAAAATGAATCATCCAGAAGTACAAAGACGTATCGCTGTTGAACGTAAAGTTCTAAACTTAATGGAAGGTGGTTGTCAATTACCTTTAGGTGTTTATTGCGACGATAACGACATCGTTTATGTTTCTCACTCTGATGATTGGACTCAAGGTTCAGCTTGGTACGAATACGATGCTGAAGATTTAGACGGTTTAGCTGAATACATCGTTGAAGATATTACAGTTGGATTCTCTGACGAAGAAGAATAAGATTTAATTCATCTTCCCCCTTTGGAGGGGGATGACTGAGTTTATCGAAGTCGGGGGAGGATATATTGTATTTCAAAATGAAACGACCATTATTCATATCTAAAAACGTAAACGAAATTGAGCAATTAATCAACTTCGCTCAAGAAAAGAATATTGAACTTATTGCCCATTCATTTTTACAATTCGAAGCAATTTCATTTAAAATCAAATCTTCTTACGATGCCATTTTTTTTGGAAGTCCTAGAGCTGTTGATTTTTTTCTAGAACAAGAGCAATTAGATTCCTCCGTTTTTATAGGATGTGTAGGAGAAATAACCGCTCAATCGCTACAAGAGAAAGGATATACACCCAATTTCATTGGCAAATCAGCTGGAGACACTTCCAAAATTGGATTAGAATTTAAAGAATTAGTACAAGACAAAAAAGTCTTATTCCCACAATCTTCTATCTCTCATCGATCCATTGCATCACTATTTCCTCCCGATCAAATAGAAGAAATAAGTATTTATAAAACAGCTACTTATCCTAAAACTATTCCAACCTGTGATTACTATATTTTCACAAGTCCTTCCAATGTAGATGGATTCCTAATCGAAAATCAATTTCCTTTAGATGCTAAAATAATCGCTTGGGGAAAAACGACCTGCAACTATTTATTAGAAAAACATCAAACAGTAGAACATACACTTATAAATTCTACAGTTGATGAATTAATTGAATACTTAAAAATAACAACATAAAAAAAGGGCGAAAAAATAATTTTTTCGCCCTTTACAATTTTATAAAAATCGATTAAACAAATCGTTCATCCGCTTCCATTACGTGATTACATTTTTTACATGTTCTCATTTCTAATGAGTTATAATACTCTTTGAACAATGGTAAAAATCCATTTTCAATATCATCTAAACCAAAACGGTATTCTTTTAATTTGTGATTGCATTTCTCGCAGAACCATAAAAGTCCATCTTGCATATTTGTTCCTTTACGTACACGCTCGATAACCAATCCAACCGTATTTTCTCCTCTAATTGGTGAATGAGGTGTGTTGCCTGGTAATAAGAAAATTTCTCCTTCTTTGATGACGATATCTTTCGGTTCACCATTTTCTTGAATACGTACCAACGCATCTCCTTCAATTTGGTAAAACAATTCTTCGCTTTCATTGAAATGGTAATCCTTACGTGCATTTGGTCCACCAACAACCATAACGATGAAATCACCTGCTTCTTTGTATAGGCATTTGTTTCCAACTGGTGGTTTCAATAAATGACGATTTTCGTCAATCCATTTGTGTAAATTAAAAGGAGCTAACATAATTTTAGTTTTTTATAAAAGTAAAAACAATTTGGAAATTTAACAATACTCACTAATTTTTAAATTAATGATTTATCTCATAAAGTATCGGTCTACTCGGTGAAGCATCGTTTTCAAATGGCGCCGTCTGAATTTCCAATATATACGAACCATCTTTGATTGAATCATTTACATAAATCAATTCTGTAATTGTTTTATCAAATTGAGGATTGCTCGGTACTTGCCAAAAAGCATGATGAAACACCAATTTACCACCATCCAATTCACGATCAACAGAAGGTAAATCAATTAATAGATGTTTAACCCCAGATTCATTCAACAAATCAATGCAAGCAATATCAATGAACGGTGGATTAGAAGAAGTATAATTCAAATGTTGTTTATTTTCAATGTTCGGTAATGTTCGAATCACCAAAGCTTCCATTTTCTTTCCTCCGATAAATTTCTCTAACAATGCTTTTGTAATAATGTAATCGTCAACGTTTTCAGAATTATTGTGAATTTTTTCAGGTTCAATTGAAACCAACTCAGCAGTAAAAAAATACATTTTTAACGATTGATTGACAGAATAAACAGTTGGTGTAATATGTCCTAAACACTCTGTATGCGTTCCATGTCCGTGAGGATTAAAAAATATGTTTCTGAAGTTTACACTTCCACCTTCAGCAACAGCTCCAACAAAACCATGCGCTCTAACTGGTTCAATAACTGGTAAATCTACATGCCATGCTCTTAAATTCTCATCTGTATTAGATAAAGGAATAGAAATATCCAATGGATTATTTGTTTCAATAAACCGATTTGAATCTAAATAAAACTTCATATTTTCTTTTTTTATCGAATATATGAATTAGTTTCTTTTTGAAGGCAAAATAGAAGTATTTAAAAATAAATAAAATTACCAATCAATTTAATTACCATGGTAAATAAATTTATATATATTTGTAGTATATAATTTAAAAATAGATTAAAAATGAAATTATTTAACGTTATCGCAATTGCAACTGTAACAGGTGCATTAGTTTCTTTCCAATACGGAAAATCAATTAAAAAAGACGAAGTAGTAAAATACCAATTAGAAAAAACAGCTTCAACATTAACTTGGAAAGGTGGGAAAAATGCAGAATACTTCCATACAGGAGTTGTTGAATTTTCTGAAGGTGTTTTAGAAATGAACAACGGAAATGTTGCTAATGGTTCTTTCTCAGTTGATTTATCTACGATTAAAGTAACAGATGCAGGTTTACCAGATGGTAAAAAAGATTATTTAGCAGGACACTTAAAAAAAGAAGATTTCTTCAATGTTGCAAAATATGCTACAGCAAAAGTTACTTTAGGTGAGTACAAAGACGGAAAATTAGCAACTACAATCAATTTATTAGGAGTAGATGTTAAACAAAATGTTCCTGTTACAATTAAAAAAACAGAAAAAGGTGCTAACATTTCAGGTAAATTTGATGTAGATTTCACTCCAGCAAACATCCCTGGAACAATAAAAAAAGAAGGTGATACAGAATCAATTTCTCCAATCTTCTCTTTTGATTTAAACTTAAACGTGAAAGCAAAAAAATAATTCATTTGAATTAATAGAAAATAACCGAAAGGGTGAGATTATTCTCACCCTTTTTTATTTCTTTGCAGTATGGAACAAAATTCATTTGATGCGATCATTTTTGACTTAGGAGGCGTAATCATTAACCTTGATTACCAACTTACAATTGAGGCCTTCAAAAAATTGGGTATTGACAATTTTGAGGAAATGTATACCCAAGCAAAACAGAATAATTTATTTGATGATTTCGAAACAGGGAAAATATCTTCTCAACACTTTATAAATTCACTTCTCCCCTTTTTACCTTCTGGAACTAGCCCAAATAAAGTTGTTCACGCATGGAATGCAATGATTTTAGATTTCCCTAAAAAGCGTCTAGAATTATTAGATCAACTGAATTCAAAATACCGAGTTTTTCTTTTGAGTAATACGAATGACATCCATTTACAAGCTGTCAATCGTTCGTTAGCCAATACGACCGATCGTAAATTAGACACTTACTTCGAAAAAGTATATTTATCGCACGAAGTAAAACTTAGAAAACCACACAAAGAAATTTTTGAATTGGTTTGTACGGAACAAAACTTAAATCCCGAGACAACTATTTTCATTGATGATACAATCGGGCACGTAAATGGTGCCAATTCAATTGGCTTAAAAGGAATTCATTTAGTCGATAAAACGATAGAGGAGATGTTTGCCTTTAATTAAACATCCAAAATCAAACATTCAACATCAATTTTTCTCCTGACAAAGTTCCACCAAAATACCATCGGTTGATTTTGGATGTAAAAAAGCAATAATCTTATTATCAGCACCATCTTTAGGCGATTGATGAATTAATTCAAATCCTTCATTTTTCAATCGCTCTAAATCTTTTTCAATATCATCTGTGTCAAAAGCAATATGATGTATACCTTTTCCTTTCTTTCCTAAGAATTTAGCAATCGGAGATTCAGGATTAGTAGCTTCTAACAATTCGATTTTAGATTCTCCAATCTGCAAGAATGCTGTTTTAACACCTTCTGACTCTACTTCTTCTAATTTATAGCAACTTGTCCCAAGTAAAGTTTCATAGACTTTCAAAGACTCTTGAATACTCTCTACCGCAATTCCTAAATGTTCAATCTTTTTTATCATACTTTCAAACATAAAAAAACCCTGTTTCAAATAAAACAGGGTTTCCAATATTAATTAAATCGTTTATCCTTTGATGAACTTTTCGTTCACATTGTCATAATTGATATAGTAAATTCCTTTTATCAAGTTTTCACAATTTACAGAATTTCCAACTCCTTTTTTAACGATACTTCCGTAAGCATCAAATATTTCATAACGCGTTTCAACTGGAGCACCATTAGAAGAGAAGTTAATAATATTTTTAACTTTCGTTGGACTTTTCGTAACAACAGCTAAAGAAGAAACAAATTTTACTTCGCTTGAAGTTCTTTTAGCTCCAGAATGATCCACTTGAATTACACGAATTTTATTTTCACCAGAATGAGGAGAAGCTTGGAATTCGTATGAATTAACACCTACATTTCCTTTTCCTTGAACCTCACCTATACTTACCCATTTATTCCATCTGTATTGTTCGATAATATAAGGCAATTTTCCGTGTTCGTCTGTCGTTTTCCAAGTTAATAAACCATTTGATGTTACTTCAATCGAAGTTACTTTGAAAGTACTTCTTGGTAATAATACCTCAGGATTTAAAATTTTAGGCTTACAACCATCATTGTGTTCTATAACAATAAAAACAGGTTCACCAATAGCAATGTTAAAAATAGAAAAATCAATTTCGAAAGCACCCATGCTAGTTCCGCCAGGCATGATGTCACCATTTACAGTAACTTTTGTAGCACAATAACCAAAACCATCATCATCCATCGGATTTTGAACGTAAAGGTTTTTACCTTGATAACTTCCTTCAATAGAAAGGGCTCCGTACGATATCGTACTTAACAAGCTTAAAATCAGAAAAGTAAGTATAAATTTCATTTAAATCCCGTGTATTATGTGTTGTCAAAAGTGTCTAAAGAGAACAATTTTACGTTAGCAAATATAGTATTTTTTTTAATTAATCTACTATGTACTAAAAAAACGTTCTAAATATTTCAATTATTTTTTTTTCAATTCAATTTGTATGCCAAACACACCAAGAGAAAAAATGAATATTAAATAAATATGAATATTTTCTTTAATTAATCGTAATTTTTATTAACCTTGTAAGTGTTTTTTTAATTTAAAAATGAAAATGAAAATTACTTGGCTATTCTCACTTCTTATAATTGCAACTTTACTTTCTTGTAACAGTAACAAACATCCCGAATTCGAATTCGCTGGAGGTTCAATCAGATTATGTATTGAAAATGAACCTGCTACCTATATTTCAAGAGATGTAATTGACGTTTATTCTGCAAACGTTCTTAGTCAAGTAATGGAATGTTTAGTTTCATTAGATGCAAAAGATTTAACGGTTAATCCTCAAATTGCTAAATCTTGGACAGTTAGTCCAGATGGTTTAAATTACGAATTTACTCTACGAAAAAACATTTTCTTTCATCCTCATTCTTCTTTTGTAAATGACGAAGATCGTTTATTAACTTCTGAAGATGTTAAAAAAACAATCGAGTTAATTTGTTCTAAAAATGAATCAAGATTACCAGGGACAGCTTATTCTTTGATTTTTGAACAATATTTAAAGGGTGCTAAAGCTTTTTATGAGAAAAAAGCAAAATCTATTAGTGGTCTTAAAATAAATGGTGACAAAGTAACTTTTACATTAAATGAAAAAGACAATAATTTCTTGAACAAATTAGCTCATATTTCTTGTGCAATTGTTTCTCGAAAAATATACGAGGCTAATTTAGAGCAAGATATGATTGGTACAGGACCTTTCAAATTCAGAGAATATAAAAAAGGAGTTACCAATTCAATAATCTTAACTAAAAACGAAGAATATTACTTAGCAGATAAAAATGGTTTTGCACTACCTTATTTGGATTCGGTTATCTATGTTTTAGAAAGTAGAAAGTTAGAACAATTGGATTTATTTGAAGCAAAAAAATTAGACGTTATTATGGGGCTTCCTGCTAGTAGAATTTCTAAAATGTTGGAAGGACGTATTTCTGATTTTAATTCAACTCCTCCTGAATTAGTTCTTCAAAACAATCCAATTTTAACGACTAACTATTATTTCTTCAACTTACAAGATGAACGCTTCAAAAATAGTAAAGTAAGACAAGCTTTCAACTATGCTGTCGATAAGGCGAAAATTGGATCTGAAGTTTTAAGAAATCAATTTTATGAACTAGGATATTATGGTATTATTCCTCCAATTCCATCTGCTTTTAGGGGGTATGATTTTGAAGGTGTTAAAGAAAATGCATATGTATACGATCCTGTTAAAGCGAAAAAATTATTAGCCGAAGCAGGTTATCCTGATGGAAAAGGATTCGGAACGGTAAATCTTCGTTTCAATATTGATGATATACACTCTGCTGTTGCAGACGAATTTTCTAAACAAATTTATCAAGTACTTGGAATTAATGTGAACATCGATGCTTCTTCTTTCGAACAATTAGAAAAGGATGCAAAAATGGCAAAATCTGAAATATTCAGATCGGCTTGGGCGGCAGATTATGCTAGTCCAGAATCCTTTTTATTTAACTTCTACGGTAAAATAGTGCCAAAAAAACCATCTGATCTTTCTGCAATTAATCATTCTCGTTACAACAATCCTGATTTTGATAAATTGTTTGATATGGCAAAAAAAGCCACAAAACTTTCGGATCAAATGGATTACTTTTCAAGAGCAGAGAAAATTTTAATGCAAGATCCTCCAATCATACCTCTTTGGTATAAAGGTGATTATGGAATTCTCTATTCAAATGTTAGAGATTTATATTTCAATTCTTTAAATATTCATAGTTTCACTCGAGTTTACAAAAAAGAATGGACGAAAGAAGAGTATCTTGAAAGTATTAAAAATGTAAAATAAAAATTCTGTTATCTTTGCGAGATATAACAAACTCTTAATGATAACTTTATGCGTCTTTTTTTCTGTTTTTTAATCACTGCTTTTTCATTTAGTGCATTTGCTCAACCTACTCAAATCATCCGAGGTAAAGTAGTTGATAATGAATCTGATTTTCCATTAGCTGGTGTTAAAATTCAACTTTTTGGAATAAACGATTCTATTCCTGATTTCAAGATTTTAACTGATTTGGAAGGAAATTTCGAAATCAAAAATGTAGGAATTGGAAAATACCGATTAGATGCAAAAAGCTCTTTATATGAAGCGAAATCGACAACAATTACTGTTAGTTCTGGTAAAGAAACTATTGTTCAGATTTCATTAATAGAACGTTATCAAGAGAAAGAAGAAGTTGTTGTTTTAGCCCGTAAAAAAAATGAAGTCATCAATGAAATGGCTTTAATTTCTGCTCAAAAATTTAGTGTTGATGAAACCAATCGTTATCCTGGTTCTCGTTCGGATCCTGCTCGAATGGCTTCTAATTTTGCAGGTGTTCAAGGGGCTGATGATTCTAGAAATGATATCGTAATTCGTGGAAACTCTCCGTTGGGCGTTGTTTGGAAAGTGGAAGGAATTGATATTCCAAATCCATCTCATTTCGCAATTTCTGGAAGTACTGGTGGACCAGTTTCTATCTTAAATAATAAAATTTTAGGTAATTCTGACTTTTTTATGAGTGCTTTTCCTGCTCAATACGGAAATAGTAATTCAGGCGTTTTCGATTTAAAACTTCGTAATGGAAATAACAACCGTCACGAATTTACAGGTCAATTTGGATTTTTAGGGACAGAATTTATGGCTGAAGGTCCTATGAGTAAATCAAAAAAATCGAGTTACTTGATAATGGGACGATATTCTACCTTGAGTTTGTTCCAACAAATGAAAATTAAAATAGGTACAGATGCCGTTCCGGTTTACGGTGATTTATCGTTTAAATTCAATTGGCAATTGAAAAAAGGTGGTTCTCTTTCATTTTTTGGAATTGGTGGAAAAAGTCAGATTGCTATCAAAATTTCGGATCAAAAAAAGTATTCTACTGAATTTTATGGCGAAGGAGATCGTGATCAATACTTTGGAACATCTATGGGGGTTTCAGGATTGGTGTACAAAAAATCGTTGAACGAAAAAACATTCATTGCTGCTACTGTTGCAATTAGTTACGATCAACAAAATGCACATCACAATTATTTGATTCGACACCTTGATGCTTCAGGTACTAATATTACCGTAGATTCTATCAAACCATTAATGGGATACTACTTTAGAACAACAAAAACTTCTGGATTTTTTAGTGTCAATCATAAACTGAATAAACAACATTTATTAAAAGCCGGAATCAATTTTGAAGGTTATTATTTTGATCAACTGGATTCTATAAATGTGAATTATAAATTCGAGAACCGTTGGAATTACAAAGGAACTGCTATGTTAATACAACCTTTCGTTCAATGGAAATGGAGAATGAAAGAAAATATGGATTTCACTGCTGGTTTACATAGTCAATATTTTACATTCAGTAACAGCATAAGTTATATTGAACCTCGTATAGGTTGGAAATTAAATATGAAAAATAGTCAGTCTATTTTTGCTGGTGCTGGTATGCATAGTCAAACACAACCTATGTATACGTATACCTATCATTTTCAGGGGACTACTTCTATGCATAATAAAGATATGGATTTCACGAGAAGTATCCATTCAGGTTTAGGGTATGAAAAAGCGTTTAAAAACAAACTAAATGTTCGAACAGAAACATATTACCAATATGTTTATAATGTTCCAGTTGAACTTAACCCTTCTTCGTTCTCTTTAATTAATATGGGAAGTGGATTTGCCCGTTTCTTTCCCGATTCACTAAAAAATACAGGGACAGGTTACAATTATGGCTTAGAAGTCACTGTTCAAAAATATTTCGACAAATCTTTTTTCTTTATGTTTTCGGGGACATTATATGATTCTAAATACAAAGGAAGTGATGGCATCTTAAGAAACAGTTCATTTAATGGACATTACATTGGAAATTTATTAGCTGGGAAAGAATTTAAAGTATCTAAAAAACAAACCATTTCATTGGGTATAAAAATCACGCAAGCGGGTGGAAAAAGATATGGATATGTTGATTTAGCGAAATCTAAAGCGGCTCAAGACATCATTTATAGAGATTCTGCTTTCAATGATAGACAATTTAAAGATTATTTCAGATTGGATTTCAAAATAAATTGGACAATGAATACTGCGAAAGCAACTCATGAGATTGGTCTTGATTTATTAAATATTTTCAATACTAAAAATTTATTAGGATTGGCTTACGCTCCAAACATAGGAAATCCATCAGCAGAACCAATTGCACAAAAACAACAATTAGGTTTTCTACCTCTTTTCTATTACAAAATCGATTTTAGAGCAAAGGAAAAGAAAGAGTAAGATTTAGGTTGAGGTTAAGGTTGAGGTTAAGTTATTGGTTGTTTAGGGATAAACCTAATACCTAATACCTAATACCTAATACCTAATACCTAATACCTAATACCTAATACCTAATACCTAATACCTAATACCTAATACCTAAAAATTTGGCACATACTTTGATTTAGAGTAACTATCAAAATCGAAGATTATGAAAAAGTTAGTTTATATTTTAGGATTAGTAGTTGTTTTTATTGGGATGACAAGTAGTACACTTATTTCTTATCCATCAACTAGCAACAAAGCATTTCAAGCAGGCGAAAAACTTCGTTATCGAATATCTTATGGATTTATGGATGCTGGCGAAGCGGTTTTAGAAGTCAACACCACAACTAAAAAAGGAGGAGAAAGAGAACTGCTCCATGTTAAAGGAACTGGAAGAACACTAGGTGGATTTAATTCCTTTTTTAAAGTAGTTGATACGTATGAAAGTTACATCGACAAAAAAGGAATTTTCCCATGGCAATTTGTTCGACGCGTAAATGAAGGGGGGTATAAAATATCTCAAGATTATGCTTTTAACCAGGACAAAGCGAAAGTAAACAATGGAGCTGGAAAAGAATTTCAAACACCCATCGGAATTCAAGATATGATTTCTTCTTTCTATTATGCTAGAACTTTGAATTTCAAAAACATTAAAAAGAACGATACGTTTGAATTCAAGACATTTATGGACGATGAAACATTTAATCTGAAAATCAAATATGTAGGAGATGAAGTCATTCATATCCGAACAGGGAAATTTAACTGTATGAAATTTGTACCTGTTATTCAGACAGGTAGATTATTTCACAACGAAAGCGATGTCAATTTTTGGATTACAAACGATGAAAACAGAATCCCGATTTTAGTAAAAGCCAAAATTCCGGTTGGTGTTATAAAAATGCACTTAGTTGAATGGGAAGGACTCAAGAATGAATTTAGTAGCAAGATTGAAAAGTGAAATTTAATTTCCAAATATGTAATTTAATTTCTAATTTTGTGTTACCTTTAGGTATAGTAATTATTTCAAAGACAATTTTAGCAGAATTTGGTGTTAAGCATTCTGATTCCGTGGATGCCTTAAATAAATGGTATAGCGAAACAAAACAAGCTGATTGGAACAGTTTAAGTGATGTGAAAAAATCATTTAATACAGTTGACTATGTTGGAAACGATAGATATGTATTCAATATCAAAGGAAATAAATACAGACTTGTGACAATGATGTTTTTTAGTATTCGAACTGTTTATATACGATTTATTGGAACGCATGCAGATTATGATAAAATAAATTGTTCAGTGATATAATTAAAATTTCTTCTAGACAGAAAAAAATGAAAACAGAAAAAATTAATACAAACAAAGAGTACGAAGAGGTTATGAAACGTATTGAAAAGTTACTTCAAAAAAGTACTCAAAATGGAGGATTTGATTCATTAGCTTCTGATGAAGTTCAAAAGCTTCAAAAACTATCATTAATGGCTGAAAAATACGAAGACAGTCTCTCCATGATGCCGATTAAAACACCAACAACACTTGTTGAAATGATTCGTTATAAAATGTTTGAAATGAATCTAAAACAAAAACAGTTAGCGAAAATTCTTGAAATTAGCGAAGCACGAATTTCAGAATTACTATCAGGAAAAAGAAAATTGAATATTGAAATGGCTAAAAAACTTCACGTGAAATTAAATATTGATGCGCATTTTATTTTAGAGGTTGCTTGATATTCAGATAATTAAAAATTATTTAGATATCGATTTTACCAAACTGGGCAACTATCGCATGCATTTTTAGCTTTTTTGAATAAAAACAAACCTAATCCAGCTTCGATTTGACTATAACCAAAATATTGAGTCACATAAGCCACTTGATCAACATTACTAGTTTTTTCGTGAACTTTGTGTAAAAAACCAACGCTTAAATTAGTATATAAATAAACTCTTTTGAAAACTTCAAATCGCAAACCTGCAAATGCTGATAAACCATAACCTGATAATGATCGTGTAATTGGGTTTTGAACTCGGTTGTAATACAAACTTGTATACGATAATAGACAACCGGCTCCAACACCAACATTACTCATTAATTTAAAATCTCCTTTCTTATCAACTGTATAGATATTTTCTGCCAAACCCAATTCAGCATGAATATAATTTAATCCCTGAGAGTTTTCGTAATTAAAAGAATCTTTTATAGTAGTAATTTTTTTAGATAGTAAAAGAGCTCCTCCATAAGCTGGATGATTTCCAATATATGCACTTGTTTCTTTATATGTTATATTTCCCGAAACAATAACTTCATTTCTATCTAAAAAATAATACTTCATATGGTCAATACCCAAGGCAATTGACCATTTATTTTTGTAGAAATATCCTACTTTAAAATTATATTGAGGAACAGTTAAAGATTTCAATGAATAATCACCAGAACTCAATGATGATTGATGATCCCTGGCTTTAGCATATTGCATATCAAAATTATATCCTTGCCCTTGAAATCGAATATCACTTTTGGTATAAGCGCTTCTATTATAACCCCATGAAATATAAATAGCACCCTTTTCATTGGTCACATGTCTTTTTCTTCCTTGAGAGAAACTAACAAGTGAAACTAACATAGCTAAAACAAGAAATAAAAGTCTCATCCTAAAGTGATTTTTCAATTATGACATTTTCAAAAATGCCAACTCTTTTTCTGTTAAATGACGGTAATGTCCTCTAGGTAAATCTTTTTTAGTCAAACCAGCAAACTGAACTCTATCCAATTTTACCACTTCATATCCCATTGATTCAAACATTCTACGAACGATTCTATTTTTACCTGAATGTAATTCAACACCAATTTCTCTAGAACTTTCTTTTACATATTCTGCTTTATCAAAAGCTGTTTTACCATCTTCTAATTCAATACCTTCTGTTAATTTTTTTAAATCCTCTAATTTCACCGGTTTGTTTAATTCAACATGGTAAATTTTTGAAGATTTATGACGAGGATGTGTTAATTTCTTTGCCATATCTCCATCATTCGTAAACAACAACAATCCTGTAGTTTCACGGTCCAATCTTCCAACTGGATACACTCTTTCTCTACATGCTTTTGAAACTAAACTCATTACTGTTTTACGTCCCCAAGGATCATCCATCGTAGTGATAAAATCTTTTGGTTTATTTAATAAAACATAGCGTTTTTTCTCAGCATTTATAGTTTCTCCATCGTAACGTACTTTATCCCCAGGCATTACTTTGTATCCCATCTCTAAAACGATAACATCGTTAACGGTTACAACTCCTGTTTGAATTAATACGTCTGCTTCTCTTCTTGAACAAATTCCCGCATTGGATAAATACTTATTCAAACGAATATCTTCACGATTTAAATCTGGAAGCGGATCTCCTTTTACTTTTTTCTGACGGTCTTTGAAATCTGCGTATTTCTTTTTATCTCTGTCGCTTACTTCTTTTTTGGGACCTTCATTTTCGGTTGTCGATTTAGGTTTAAACTTGAAACCAGCTACTGCATTTGATCTTTTTACAGTTGCTTTTGCACCTGTTTTCTTTTTGTCTTTCGACTCTTCTGACTTTGCAGATTTTGAAAATCTACCTTGTCCTTTTCCTTTTTCTTCTTTTTTTGTGTTCATCACGAGCATAAATTAGATTACAAAGGTAAAGCAAAAATTGCTAATTCACTGCATTTTATGTAGTTTGCTTTGAAATTATGAAATTTCCAATCTTTAAATAAAAACCTGTTTTATTCGTTTTTGTATTCCTACACGTCTTAAATTCTACTTGTTTTTTTATAATGGTTGATAAATTATTTGTAAATGATTTAATCGGATATTTGTCTAAAGCGCTTACGCAATCAAATGCTGCATTCGATACAGTTCTTTTTTTTGCGACATAAATTTCTGAAACTTCATCCAGATTGATTTCATTATTTTCAGGTACATTAATAATTACAACTTCTTCATTAACAACAACTTCTGTATTAAATGAATTCGTATCTATTTGAGCAATCGTTTCATTTTTTTCTTGAGATAATAAAAAAGTAGAAATGTTCGTTTTTGATTTAATTCTTCTTTTTGTTTCCTTTTGAATTGGATGATCAATTTCTTTTGATTCAATAATACGTTTATTTTTAACCAATGGTTTTCTGGGTAAAGCTGCTGTATTTTTAATACCTTCCAATGAAGTTGAAGTAGGATTCATTACTAAAAATAAAATCACTAAAATAGCTGCTATACTAGAAATAAGTGGCCATAAATAACGTGTTTCTGATTTTTTTAAGCCTTTTTTATCAGGATACACAATCGATAAATCAGGATTTAGGAAAGTTGAATTTATCTGCTGTTGCTCTTTCTTAAATTTCGGATATTTAACTAAAAATTCTTCAATTTCTTTCTCTTTATTAGTTGATAATTGTTTCTCAAATTGAGCTATTAGAAATGAATTGATTGTAAATTGAGAAATCTCATCTAATTCAAAATCAACTTGTTTTAACTCATTCTTAAACGAATCATCTAATCGTTCATTAAAATTAATGATTTCATCAAAATTTTCTTCTTCTATCTTCAACGATGGATTTTCATCTAAAAACGAAATAATTGAGCAGCATCTTCCTGATTCAAATTTCCCTCTAGAAAATCGAGGTAAAAAGCTTCGTAATTATATATGTTTAACTGTTCCATTATAAAACCAATTCTAAATCTTTCAAATAAGATTGCAAGGTTTTTCTTGCTCTAAAAATATACACCTTCACTTGAGATTCGCTCAAATCCGTTATTTCAGCAATTTCAGAATAATTATATCCTTCGTAATCTCTTAATAACACAACTGTCTTTTGAATTTCAGGAAGTCTCAAAAGAGCTTTATTAATGATTTCTTTTAAATCGAAATGGTCTTGCAATACAGAATTTTCATCCGAAGAAATCGATTCAAAATCTCCATTTCTTTTTTCTTTCTTTACCCAATCAATTATTAAATGATAAGCCGTTGTAAACAAATATGATTTTACTTTTTCAGAAGAAATATCAGCGTGTTTGATCCAAACTTTAGTAAATGTTTCTTGTACAATATCTTTTGCAGACATCTCATTTCGAAGATGTTTCAATGCAAATCGGAAAATATTATCCGAAAATTGATCTACTGAAATATTATATTCTTTAACTGTCATTTATACTATTCGAAAGTAAGACTTTTAACAATGTAAAAAGTTACACTATTTTAAAAATTAAATTTATTTTATCATGTATCGTAAAAAAATAAGCGTTCTTCACAACTATCTACAAATCTTATCGTCTAAAGGTAAAGTTCTAATTGCTATTTTTTCATTAATTTAGCAATTATTATTAAAATAATTTTATATAACTATCTGTATTTAAGGTCATTAAGTCAAGTATGATTCGTTTTATATCGGTTTTGTTAAGTGTATTTTTCGCAGCATTTATTTTTGCTCAATCTCCTGTTGCCCAATTTTCAGCAAATAAAACAGAAGTATGTGCTGGTTTTCCAATTAATTTTACCGACCAATCTAGTTATTTTGGAAAAGCTGTTATAAGTACGAATTGGGATTTTGGAGAAGGTGGGCAATCAAATGCTGCAAATCCAACCTATACTTATGCAAATGCAGGGACTTATCAGGTACTATTAACCGTTATTTCTTCTACTGGGACTGATTTTGAAGTTAAAGTGGGGTATATTACAGTAAATCCAAATCCAACTCCTAATTTTACAACAGCTGGAAATGGTTGTACTGTTCCTTTTGCTGTTACTTTTGGCAATACCTCATCAAGTGGCGCAGGAATAAACTACAAATGGGATTTTGGAAATGCTCAAACATCAGTTTTACAAAATCCTGCTTCTGTTACATATAATGTTGCTGGAACTTTTCCTGTTAAATTGGTTGTAACAAATTCGATCACTGGCTGTAAAGATTCAATTACCAAAAATTTAGTAGTATCGAACTTCAAGTCAGGAATAACTTCGCCTGCAATAGGTTGTCAAAATGTCGCAGTAAATTTAACTGATGCTTCTACTGTTGGAGCTAACTCTTGGTTATGGGAGTCAGGAGATGGACAATTTTCAAACCTTCAAAATCCGAGTTTTACCTATTCAACACCTGGAACTTACACCATTCGTTTAACTTCTCAAAATACAACTTCAGGTTGTTCCGATGTCATTACTAAATCTATTACTATAAATTCACCACCTACCCCATCTTTTACTGCAACACCTTTAGCTGGATGTGCTCCTTTATCTGTAAACTTCACAAATAATTCAGGTAATGGAACTTTTGTTTGGGATTTCGGAAATGGTACAACTTCTATTCTCAAAAATCCACCAATTAAAATTTACAATTCAAACGGACTATTTACCGTTAAATTAACCATGACAGATTTAAATGGTTGTATAAATGATACAACTATAACTGACATGATTTCTGTTGGTCCTCCCATTTCTGATTTTATTTCCGACAAAATAGATGGATGCGCTCCAGTTGCAATTCAATTTACTGATCTATCGACATCTCCGAATCCTTTAGCAGACCCAATTGTTTCATGGTTATGGACTTTTGGAGATGGCGGAACTTTTAATGGTCAAATCCCTCCTGCTCATTCTTATGGAATTGGTACGTTTGATGTATCTTTAAAAATAACGACTCAAACAGGATGTACTGTAACAATAAGTAAAACAAAGTTTATACAGGTTGGGATGATTGATCAAGTCGATTTTTCGTTATTTCCCATAAATGAATGTGCGAAAAAAGATATTACATTCACTGATCTTTCCACTATTTCAACGCCGCATGACCCGAGTGAAGTACTCTATAATTGGGATTTCGGAGACCACGGAACTTCAACTGAAAAAGACCCAACATACAATTACCCTGTTGATACGGGATTTTTTGATATTCAATTAATTGTCAATTTTAGAGGGTGTAGAGATACTTTAACTAGAACAGATCAAATTTATATAAAAGCACCTATTTCAAAATTTTTCACTGCACCTCTATATTGTAATCCTGTTTCATTTCCTGTAGTAGTAAATATGAGTGACAATGCTATAGTAGGAGCCAATACAGATAATGTAGATATGATCTGGCGATGGGGTGATGGAACACCCGATGATAATCTAAATCAAGCCGCTATTTTTGATTCAGATAAGGGTAATATTTCTCATAATTTTGCCACCTATGGCACCTATCTCATCAAACAAGTCGTTCATAATTACACCACCGGTTGTGAGGACAGTACTGAACAAACAATACATATTACGAGTCTCGTTCCAAGTTTTACTGTTTCGAACGATACTGTTTGTAGTAATCTTCCTATCACCTTAACTAGTACTTCTATATTTTTGGATCCCGCAGCAACTTTTCATTACAATTTGGGTAATGGTGATACACTTTCGGGAGACCCAGTAATTTATACCTATACAACACCTGGAAACTATATAATTACATTAACTGCCACGAATTCAGTAGGTTGTACAGATTCGATAAAACTACCCGGATTTAAAGTTTTAGATCCTCCTATAGCAAATCTTATTGCTGATAAAACGGCAGGTTGTTTGCCAATTACAGCGAATTATACAAATACCTCATCTATACAAGGAAATGGTGTGCCTTTAGTTAGTTTTTTATGGACTTTCCCGGATCTAACAACTCAAACAACGAATAGTTTAGCTACACCTACCCATTTTGATTTTACTACTGAAGGCTTTTTTACAACTACTCTTGAAGCAACCGATAAATTTGGCTGTAAATCAGCTCCAAATTTTGCCTTTATGTTTATCACTAATCCAACTGTTGATTTTATAATGAATTCTGTTGCCTGTGATTTAGAGAATGTTTCGGCATTCAATACCTCATCCGGTTTTGGAAATCTAACATATAAATGGAATGTAGATAATATATTTAAATCGAATTCTATAGATTATGCTTCTGTTTATGATGAATCTCCAAGTAGTTTATATACAAACGTTTCGCATGATGTGAAATTAATTGCTACCGATGGAAACGGGTGTAAAGATAGTATCACTAAAAATTTGAAAATATCACTCCCTATTGCCATTATTTCAAATGTAGCCTCAGGTGCTACGGCAAATGGACTAGGAGAATATACCTGTCCACCTGTTTTTGAGACATTAACAGATCAATCAACCTCGTATGGAAATATAACCAATTGGCGTTGGACATTTGGAGATGGAAAATCTTCTACTTTTCAAAATCCAAACAATACATATATTTTCCCAGGGACATACACACTATCTTTAGATATTACAAATGAATATGGTTGTAAAGCAGATACAGCTTTAGTCGATTATTTAACCATTTTAGGTCCAACAGGAACTTTAAATTGGATGTCTTTGGGAGATATTTGTCTTCATAATTATCAATTTGAATCAACTAATTTACAATTTGTTGATTCAATAGTCTGGCATTTAGATGATGGGGACACAATTTACAATTCTAATTCGTTTACGCACGTCTATCCTGTAGGTTCATATAATCCTACAAGTTCACTTATTGATTCTCTAGGTTGTAAAGTGACTTACCCAATGAATACTATTGTTGTAGCACCAATTTCAATATCAGCAAATGCGGGGCCTGATCAAGCATTCTGTGGTAATTCGACTACAATGGCAGGAAATGTAGATCCAAATGGTGCCGGAAATTGGACAATCATAAGTGGTACAGGGACTATTACAAATCCTACTTTAGCAAATACTACCGTCACGGGAATTGATATTGGTGTCAGTAAATATGTTTGGACAGTGACGAATGCTTGTGATACAATCTCAGATACTATGAGTGTTACAATTACGGATGTCTCAACAATCGCAAATGCAGGTCCCGATCAAGTTACATGCCTTACTAACGCAACTTTAGCTGGAAATACAGCGATTGTTGGAGTTGGTAATTGGATGTTACTTAGTGGCTCAGGAATGATTACAGATCCATTTAGTCCAACAACTACTCTTACAAATCTAGGAGTTGGGACAAATAAATTTGTTTGGACTATCGGAAATGTATGTTCAGTTACAACCGACACCGTTAATATTATTGTTGAAACTTCACCAACTATTCCTCTTGCGGGAACGGATCAAACACTTTGTCCAAATTCAACTAATTTATCAGGAAATTTAGCCCTTATTGGAAATGGTGTTTGGACACTTTTTAGTGGAACTGGTATAATAACTTCACCCACACTTGCAAATTCTGGAATTACTGGTTTAGGATTAGATAAAAATATATTTGTTTGGACAATTTCAAATACGTGTGGAACGAATTCAGATACTGTCTTAGTCATTCGAGAAACTATACCTACTATCGCTTCAGCTGGACCTGATCAAACTTTTTGTCTGACAAATTCAGTTCTTGCAGGAAATACAGCACTTATTGGTACAGGTTCTTGGTCAATACCAACTGGCACAGCCACAATAACCTCTCCTTCAAATCCCTTAAGTACAATTACAAATTTAGGTATCGGAATAAATAAATTTGTTTGGACAATTTCTAATACGTGTGCTTCAACAAACGATACGATAGTAATTATTCGTGAAACTACACCAACTATTCCTTTAGCAGGTTCTGATCAAACCTTTTGTCCAAATACTACTATTTTAGATGGAAATACAGCTTTAATAGGAATTGGAAATTGGACTCTAGCAAGCGGAACAGGAACAATAACAGCCCCTACTATTGAAACTACTGGTATAACAGGACTAGGAATAGGTATAAATAAATTTGTTTGGACAATTTCTAATACGTGTGCTACACAATCGGATACCGTTTATATTATTCGAGAAACAACACCTACTATTGCAAATGCAGGTCCAAATCAAACTATTTGTTCGGCAAACTCAATTTTAGCAGGTAATACAGCTTTAATAGGTAATGGGAATTGGACTTTAGCAAGTGGAACAGGAAGTGTAACTTCTCCTAATAATCCAACTTCTTCAGTAACAGGATTAACAGTTGGTATTAATAAATTTGTTTGGACAATTTCAAATACATGTGCTTCAACTAATGATACAGTGTATATTACGATTGAGAGCCCTCCTACGTTACCTATAGCAGGTCCAAATCAACAAGCATGTATTCCAAATTCTGTATTAGATGGGAATATACCCTTAATTGGAAATGGAGTATGGACTTTAACGAGTGGTTCTGGAATCGTTAGTTCTCCAACCTTACCAAACTCAAATGTGATAGGATTACCATTAGGGCCAAATGTCTTTAAATGGACGATTTCAAATACATGTGGATCTAATTCTTCTAATATTACGATTACAGGTGTTGATGCTCCAACAACTTCGAATGCTGGTCCAGATCAAAAAATATGTGCCCAAAATGCAACTTTTCATGGAAATAAAGCAACAGTTGGAGTTGGCACATGGTCGCTTGTTAGTGGAACAGGTAACATAACGAATCCTTCAGATTCACTTTCCACTGTAACCGGATTATCAATAGGCACAAACGTATTTGAATGGGAAATCAACTCTTTTTGTGGGAATAGTAGTGATCAAGTAACTATTACAGTTGAAACCCCTCCTACATTGGCAAATGCAGGACAATCAATTTCTGTATGTGCTAATGATGCATTATTGTCTGCAAATGAGGCTATTGTAGGGGAAGGAACATGGAAAATTGGAAATTTAGGCGCAGGAATATTTGGAAATATACACGCCGAATCTACTACTGTTTCAAATCTAAATGTTGGACCGAATGAATTTATTTGGACAATTACCAATTCTTGTAGTACTTCTTCGCAACCAGTTATCATTACAAAGGTAATCGCTCCGACTCCCGCAAATGCTGGAAAAGATTCTACATTTTGTGGATCAAATGGAAAATTAAAAGGAAACTTTGCACTAATAGGTGTCGGAAGATGGACTGTTATAACTGGAACTGGAACAATTACTAATCAAGCTGATTCAGTATCAACAATTACTGGAATGAGTGTTGGAGTTAATACATTTAGATGGACTATTTCCAATATTTGTGATCCGGCGAGTAACTTTGATGATGTTACATTTACAATTGAAGAAACGCCAACATTAGCAGATGCTGGACCAGATCAAAACCCAATCTGTCAATCCACTTCTGCAAATTTAGCTGCCAAACCAGTCATTATTGGAGCAGGAGTTTGGACTGTTGCAAGTGGTTCTGGTACAATTGTCAATCCAAATGATCCGAATTCAAGTGTCACAAATTTAGGGCTTGGTAACAATATTTTTAAATGGACTGTTTCAAACACATGTGGATCAACTTTTGATCTTGTTAGTATAACACGTTTCGATGATCCTACAGTGGCAGAAACAACACCAATTGAACCGATCTGCATTAAAAACTCTAAATTAACTGGAAATGAAGCGCTTATAGGAAATGGGAGTTGGACAACGGTTTCAGGATCAGGCACAATAACAAATGTATTTGACCCATTATCAACCGTAACAAACTTAGGGACTGGCGATAACATTTTTAAATGGACTATATTTAACGGTTGTGGAATTACAAGTTCAAATGTCAAAATAACAGTAGAATCTGCACCTATTAAAGCAACCGTTGGTCCAAATCAAGAAAGTTGTGGAAGTACAGCTATTTTAGATGGAAATTCGCCAAAATCATCAAAAGGGAATTGGACATTAATTAAAGGAACGGGAATAATAAATGATCCATCCGATTCAACTTCTGGAGTTTCTAATATGGAAATTGGTATAAGTGTATTTAGATGGACTATTGCAAATTCATGTGATACATCATTTGCAGATATAACTATTACAAATACAGGTTTATGCCCCGATGAAAATGCAGACAAAAATCAATTGATTTATTTCATTCCCAATACTTTTACTCCAAATGAAGATAATGTAAATCAAACCTTTCAACCAGTATTTACTTCAGGTTACGAACCATTAAAATATATCCTATATATTTATGATAGATGGGGTGAATTATTATTTGAATCTCATAATGCTTCAGTCGGTTGGAGAGGAACCTATGGAACCCATGGCAGAATTGTAGAAGATGGTGTTTATACTTGGAAAATAATGTATACCGACATAAATTCACAAAAAGAGCATACAATTTTAGGGCATGTTGTCATGATTAGATAACTTTGCAGTAATAATTAATTCAAAAAGTTGAAAGTTTATAAATGATCCGTTGGATTTTAGTTAGTTTTTCATTTTATTTTACACTTTGTTTAACAGCACAAGTGCCAAGTAGTCAATTCACTGTCTCTCAACAAAATGCATTAGTTGGCACATCCCTTTCTTTTACAAATCAATCAATTTTAGGAGGCTTAAAAGCAACCAAAATTAAGTGGGATTTCGGCGATGGTCAAGCCTCTTCAAATTCAAATCCTACGCATATTTATTTATTACCAGGTGTCTTTCAAGTTTCATTAACTATAACCACTTCAGGTGGAACTGATTCTGAAATAAAAGCCGCTTACATAACAATTGCTCCAATATTAAATTCAGGTTTTTCAGCTTCTGATACATCAGGTTGCTCAAATTTCTCTGTTCAGTTCACCGATAAGTCATATAATCCGTCTAATACCGACCCTATTGTTTCATGGAACTGGGATTTTGGAGACGGCTCTAGTTTTAATGGTCAAAATCCACCTGTTCACAACTATGGTGTTGGTAAATATACAGTTAGCCTAACTATTATAACCCAACAAGGTTCTTCAAAATTTACATCCATTACAAATTATATTAAAGTAGGTAAAATTACATCTATCAATTATGATATTTCTCCGAATACGATCCCTATAACTTGTGCGAAAAGAAATTATTCATTTACTGATTTATCAGTTTTACAAGGTGCTCACGATTCAACCGAAGTTCATTATATATGGAATTTTGGAGATGGTGATA
The DNA here is from genome assembly GCA_945902775.1 of Chryseobacterium gleum. GTDB lineage: Bacteria > Bacteroidota > Bacteroidia > Flavobacteriales_D > Crocinitomicaceae > CAIUKX01. The sequence continues at coordinate 28,683 of CAMDMY010000007.1, forward strand.
CTTCGTCTAAACAAAATCCAATCTATAATTTCGCTTCTGACACCGGATTTATGAATATTCAATTATTAGTGAATTATAGAGGTTGTAAAGATTCAATAATAAAAAATAATCTCCTATATGTTAAATCTCCTATTTCAAATTTTACAATTCAAAAATTATATTGCAATCCTGTAAATTTTCCAAATACACCTCTTCGAGTTAGCGTTAAAGACAATTCCAAAGTAGGAAGAATTACAGATAATGTAGATATGACGTGGAAATGGGGAGTAATTGGCGAAGCCGATGATTTTTTATCAAATGCAGATATTTTTGATTCTAATAAAGGTGATTCGGCACATATATATAACGCATACGGAACTTATTTCGTAAAACAAATTATTCATAATTATACGACTGGATGTTCAGATAGTACGACTAAAACCGTCACTATTTCTAAAATGGAACCTAGTTTTACAATCTCAAATGACACTATCTGTTTAGGTTCGCCTATAAATGTAATAAGTACTTCCGTTTATACTGATCCTGCTCCATTTTTCTCGTTCAATATGGGTAATACAACAGTAAAAAATGGAAATCCAATTAACTATATCTATCCTGCCTCAGGTACATTTAATATTACTCTAAAAGCAACAAATGCTGCTGGTTGTATTAAATCGGTTGCTATTACTAATATTAAAGTATTAAACAAACCAAGTGCATCCATTTCAATTGCAGATACAAATGTATGTATAAATATACCTACTCTTTTTTCAAATTATTCTTCTACTCCAAATCTAAATGTGCCGTTAACTTCTTTTTTATGGACGCTGCCTGATGGTAGTCATCAAATAACAAATTTACTTTCTGAAACAGTTAGTTTTACTCCTTTAGTTAAAGGGAATTTTACAACATCCGTTACAGCAACTGACGCTTTTGGCTGTGTTTCTAATCCAAAATCTATTCAACTTGCAATTGCTCAACCAAAAGCTAATTTTTCAATAGATAGCGTCGTTTGTGATCTTGAGAATTTTACTACAAACAATACATCAAATGGAGATAATCCATTGATTTACAATTGGAAAATTGATAACACTTCCAATAGTAATACACCAACAATCTCAACAAGTTTTGATGAAATTTCTAGTCCTTCATACACCTATGTATCTCATCTAATTTCTCTAAAAACAACTGATAAACACGGATGCAGTGATTCAATATCAAAAACCATTAAAGTATCGATGCCAAAAGCTAAAATTGGTTATAGTGCATCAGGAGCTACCGCAAATTTATTGGGTGAATTTATTTGTCCTCCCGTTTTAGAAACATACACAGACAACTCTATTTCTTATGGAACGGTTGATGCTTGGAATTGGACATTTGGAAATTTCTTTACATCAACGCTTAAAAATCCAGTTAACAGTTATAATTTCCCTGGAATATTCAATACTAGTCTTACAATTACTGATCAATTTGGATGCACTGCAGATACAACTCTAACCAATTATTTAAAAATATTAGGTCCAAAAGCCGACGTTAACTGGACTCCAAGTGGGAATGGTTGCGGTCATAAATACTTGTTTTCAGCGACTAATTTAGTAACAGTTGATTCATTAATTTGGGATCTTGATGATGGAACTACAACACCCGATTCGACTTCATTTACACATCCTTATTCAACAGGTAGTTACCAACCAAACGTTACCTTGATTGATTCTTATCAGTGTAAAGTCACTTATCCTCTTTCTCAAATTGATATTCTACCAAGCCAATTATTAGCAAACGCTGGAAATGATCAAACAATTTGCCAAAATTCCACGTCAATGGCCGCTTCTGCATCACTTTTAGGGAAAAAAGTTTGGCATCTAATTAATGGATCAGGAATAATTACTGACACAACTTCGCCTACGACATCGATTACTAATTTAGGCAGTGGCCTAAATACATTTGTTTGGACTGTTAAAGAAGGCTGCGAAATAGTAACAGATACAGTAGAAATAATTAATGCACAATTAAATGTAGATGCAGGAAGCGACAAATTAATCTGTAGTACAAGTTATCAATTAAATGCAACAAAGCCAATCGTTGGTAATGGAAATTGGTCGATTCATTCAGGTACGGGAAATTTTGTAAATTCGACCAATCCACAATCAATTATTAATGGATTATCAATCGGATTAAATGAATTTATTTGGACAATTACCAATCAATGTGTTACGATTTCGGATACGATTAAAATTGTTGTTGAAACAAATCCAACAATACCTAATGCAGGAAACGATCAATCTATTTGCGAATCTAATTATCAATTAAATGGAAATCCGGCTTTAATTGGAACAAGCAATTGGACAAATATTGTTGGTTCTGGAACAATCTCAAATCCAACTATTGAAAATCCAAATATTACCAATTTAAGCAAGGGACAAAATATATTTCAATGGAAAATTTCGAATACGTGTAGTAGTGATTCAAGTCGAGTTATCATTACGCTTTTAGAATTACCGACAGTCGCAAAAACAGAAAAAGTTGAGCCAATTTGTGGTAAACAAGTTTTAATAAAAGGAAATCTAGCAAATATAGGAACTGGAACTTGGACAAAAGTTAGCGGTCAAGGCACCATAACAAATCCAAATAATTATATTACAAATGTGACGAATATAGGATTGGGATTCTCCATTTACAGGTGGACAATTTCAAATTCTTGTGGATCCGATTCTTCAGATGTTATTGTTAGATCTGACACTATTCCATCTGACGCATTTGTAGGAAAAGACCAAACATTTTGTGGATATGATTATATTTTAGCAGGAAATAAACCTGTATATGGTAAAGGTCATTGGTCTTTATTAAGCGGTTATTGTCTGATTTTCGATAGTACTGACAATACTTCTGGAGTTTCAAATATCAACATCGGAACAACCGAATTAAAATGGAGTGTTACCAATTCATGCGGCACTAAATCAGCCTCATATAAATTAATTAGTACAGGTAATTGTCCTGACGAAGATAGTTTAGCTAATAAATTGGTCTATTTTATACCGAATACATTCACACCTAATGGAGATAAACTAAATGCCACTTTTACCCCTGTTTTCTCCTCAGGAATTGATCCCCTCGATTTTTGGATGCTCATTTACGATCGTTGGGGGAATGTCATTTTTGAAACCCATGACCCAAATAGAGGTTGGAATGGAACATTAGGAGAAAACGGAGCTATCGTTGCTGAAGGCATCTACAATTGGAAAATTTATTTCAATGAAATAGTATCCAAAGAAAAACGTAAAATTACTGGAGATGTATTAATTATTAAATAGCAATGCCTCTTTTTTTGTACATTTACTGAAACAATAATTGGAATGAAAACGATTCAAATTTTATCCTTATTTACTTTACTATTTTCCTTCTCTGTAAATAGCCAAATTTATAATTCAAAAGATTCTACCTTTTATACAGATTCAACTTATATAAAACTATTCAATGGTATCTCTGTATCCTATTATACTTTAAATGGTGCGGTACAAAATAAAGCGAATTATATCAATGGAAAATTACATGGAGAAGTAATTGAATACCATGAAAATGGAAAAATTGCTCGTAAAGTAAATTTCACAGATGGAAAATGTCAAGGGGAAGTTTTAGAATTTCACCCGAACGGACAAATAGCTAAAAAGGCGACTTACATAAATGGGATTCCAAACGGTGAACTAATTAAATACCACGAAAATGGAATCATCGAAGCAAAAACCAATTACATCGAAGGAGATTTACATGGCGAATGGTTTAATTTCTATGAAAATGGAGCTCTTAGAGGGAAAGGGGCCTATTTAGAAGGAAAAATACACGGTGAAACTATTTGGTTTGATCCAAATGGAAATGCCTCTAATTTCTATGCGATTCCTTTAAAATGGTAAATTGCTAATTGATGCAAAAAATCTTAATAATCGGCTTTGTTTGGCCTGAACCTAATTCTTCAGCGGCTGGAAGTAGAATGATTCAATTGATTGAATCCTTTTTATCGGAAGGCGCTAAAATTACATTTGCTAGTACAGCTTCTGATAGCGACTTTATGTTTGATGTTCAACAATTAGGAATTGATAAAGTTTCTATTGAACTAAACAACTCCAACTTTGATACTTTTGTCTGCGATTTAAACCCAGACATTGTGCTGTTTGATCGTTTCATGGTAGAAGAGCAATTTGGTTGGAGGATTGCAAAGGAATGTCCGAACGCGCTTCGAATTCTCGACACAGAAGATTTACATTGTTTAAGATCTGCTCGACAAATCGCTCTAAAAGAAGAAAGAGAATTTAATACAACTGACTTATTTTCAGATACTTCCAAAAGAGAAGTTGCGAGTATTTTACGTTGTGATTTAACACTGATTATCTCAACCTTCGAAATGCAAATTTTAACAGAGATTTTCAAAGTCGATTCAACTTTACTACTTTATTTACCTTTCTTTTTAAATCGTATTTCTAACGAAGAAATTTCAACTAAAAAAACCTTTGAAGAAAGAAACGATTTTGCTTTCATTGGAAACTTCTTACACGAACCAAATTGGGATGCTGTAAAATTCTTAAAAGAAGCTATTTGGCCATTGATAAAAAAAGAATTACCCGATTCTAAAATCAACATTTACGGTGCTTATCCTTCGCAAAAAGTAACCCAATTAAACAACGAAAAGGAAGGTTTTATTATAAAAGGAAGAGCTAAATCAGCATCCGAAGTAATTGAAAATGCAAAAGTGACAATTGTACCGTTGCGTTTTGGAGCGGGTATTAAAGGTAAATTAGTAGAAGCCATGCAATGTGGGACCCCAAGCGTCACCACTTCCATCGGTGCTGAATCAATGCATGCTAACTTAGCTTGGAGTGGTTTTATTGCAAATGAACCGACTGAAATAGCAAAAAAAGCAATTGAGTTATATACTTCAAAATCAATTTGGTTAAATTCTCAAAAGAAGGGAATTGAAATCATAAATTCCATTTATTCTAAAAAAGAAAACAGTACAATCTTTCTTTCGAAAGTAAAAGAAATACAACAAAATCTAAAGCAACATCGAATCAATAATTTCACTGGAGCCATGCTGATGCACCATACTTTAGCCAGCACAAAATACATGTCGAAATGGATTGAGGAGAAGAATAAGTTAATTTGAAAATGGGTTGATTTGAAAATTTGAAAGGTGTGTTGTATTCTGAAATTGAAATCGTAAATTTGCAACATGATTTTATACAATGTAACTGTCAGTATTGACGCAAATATTCAAGATGAATGGTTGGGATGGATGCGCTCTACTCACATTCCTCAAGTGATGGAAACAGGCTGTTTTTTAGAAAGTAGAATTTCTCGAGTGAACGGCGAAGAAGAAGGTGGTGTAACATACGCTATCACTTATTTAAGTCCTTCTGCTGATCTTTTCGAAACATACGAAAAAGAACACGCTCCATTATTACAAGCGGATCATTCTACAAAATACGCAGGTAAATTCGCTGCTTTTAGAACGACTTTAAACGTTATTGAAGAATTCAAAAAAATATGAGCTTTCACAAAGTTAGAGCGAAGAAACACCTTGGTCAACATTTCTTGACAGATAAAAACATTTGTCAAAAAATTGCGCAACAATTCAAGGGATTTAAAGATTGTAACAAAGTACTTGAAGTTGGTCCTGGAATGGGTGCATTAACCGAGTATTTGTTAGAAAGAAAAGAATCAGAAGTCCATGTAATGGAAATCGATCGTGATTCTATCGCTTTTTTGAAAGAACATTTTCCTATTCTAGAAAATAGAATTTACGAATCTGATTTTTTACATACAAAATTTGAGACCGTTTTCGGAGATGAGCCGTTTGCTGTAGTTGGAAATTTTCCATACAATATTTCATCTCAAATTATGTTCAAGTGTTTGGAGTATAGAAACCAAATACCTGAAATTATGGGAATGTTTCAACGCGAAGTAGCTTGGAGAATTGCTGAAAAACCAGGAACAAAACAATACGGAATCATAAGTGTCTTAATACAAGCATTTTATGATATTGAATATTGTTTTACGGTTGACGAACACGTTTTCAATCCTCCGCCAAAAGTAAAATCGGGAGTTATCAGATGTACTAGAAACGATAGACAAACACTTCCTTGTGATGATAAATTATTCATTCACGTAGTAAAACAAACATTTGGACAAAGAAGAAAAACTATTCGTAACTCGTTGAAATCCATTATTCATAATCCATTGTTTGATCATCCATTTTTAACTTTACGTCCAGAAAGATTATCAGTAGATGACTTTATAGAATTGACTTTGGCAATCGAAAAATTTAGATTAGAGAACGGTGAAAACAATCCAATTGTTGATATAGTAGAATAAATTGCAACTTTTTCAATAAAATAGTTGAATGAAACTATTTTTTTTACTTTCTTTGTCATATAAAATTAAACATTATGAGTTCAAGAACAGCATTTGAGGCAATCGGAGATTTTTGTTATGGTATTCCATTTGAGTTTTACGATAACATTGGACATATTTTCAACTATTCTTGTATCGTACTAGGATTTGTAGGTTTATTTTATTGGTTGAATTTGCAACGTAAGTATAACAACGATAAAAAAAATCACCCATACGGTTAATATAATTAGTATTCAATATATTTTTAAAAAGGTTATTTGTCATTGGCAAATAACCTTTTTTGTTTTAAAATAATTATAAAATGATCCCATTTTCAATCATAATAACAGCAGGAGGAATAGGAAAAAGAATGGGAAGCTCAATTCCAAAACAATTCATCGAAATCGCGAATCTTCCCCTTTTAATGCATACGATAAATTGTTTTTATTCATTCGATTCAACTTGTCAAATAATAGTAACTCTACCAGAAGATTGGAAAGATTTTTGGAATGAATTAATTGAAAAACACGAATTCAAAGTGCCTCATTTAGTTATTGATGGTGGCATTGAACGATACGATTCAATCAAAAATGCACTTTCAAGATGTGCAAATAAAATTATTGGTGTACACGATGGAGTTCGACCATTAGTCAATCATTCAACAATTGAAAGATGTTTGAAATTAGTCAAGGAAAAAGGAACTGCAATACCAACATTGACTTTAAAAGAATCATTAAGAAAAATAAATGAAGATACAACTGAATCTGTTGAGCGAAAAAATTATTTAAGCGTTCAAACACCCCAATTTTTCACTAAAAAAATCATTGACAAAGCATACAATATTCCCTTTCATTCAGCGATAACAGATGACGCCTCATTGGTTGAAGAAGCAGGATTTAAGATAGAAATAACGGAAGGAAATGAAGAAAATATAAAGGTAACTACACCGTTTGATTTACAAATCATTAATCTATTCATTAAATAGGATACTAAAATTTTTTTTAAGATTTTTATTAATGTATCTTTGCACCACTTTATAAACATAGAATGAAAATTACAGATCATTTAGCACAAACAAAAGAGACATTATTCTCAATCGAAATACTTCCTCCATTAAAAGGTAAAAGCATACAATCAATATATGATGGAATTGATCCTTTGATGGAATTTAAACCTCGTTTTGTGAATGTTACTTACCATAGAGAAGAATATATTTACAAGGAAAGAGAAAGAGGATTACTTGAAAAAATAGCCATACGTAAACGACCAGGAACTGTTGGAATTTGCGCGGCTATAATGAATAAATACCAAGTTGATGCAGTTCCTCATTTAATTTGCGGAGGATTTAGCAAAGAAGAAACGGAAAATGCTTTAATAGATTTACAATTCTTAGGCATCGACAACGTACTAGCATTGAGAGGTGACTCAATAAAAACTGAATCAACTTTCCGCCCTCACGAAGATGGACATGAATTTGCTGTAGATTTGATCAAACAAATCAATGGAATGAACGAAGGAAATTATATGATGGACGATGTTCAATTAGCACCAACAGATTTTTGTATCGGTGCAGCTGGTTATCCAGAAAAACATTTCGAAGCAATGAATCTTACAACAGATCTACATTACCTTAAAGCTAAAGTAGATGCAGGAGCTGAATATATTGTTACTCAAATGTTCTTTGATAATAGTAAATATTTTGCCTTTGTTGACGCATGTCGATCAATTGGGATTACTGTTCCAATCATTCCAGGATTAAAACCAATCAAAAATTTATCCCACATTTCATTCTTGCCAAAATTCTTCCATATTGATTATCCGGAAGATCTATCAAAAGAATTATTGAAATGTAAAGACAATAAACAAGTTGAACAATTAGGAATTGAGTGGGGTGTTAATCAATCAAAAGAATTAAAAGCGGCTAACGTTCCATGCATTCATTATTATTCAATGGGTAATTCTTATTCTGTACAATCAATCGTAAAAGAAATTTTTTAAAATATGAAATTAGCCTTAGCCATCATTTTTATCCTTTTGGGAAATAGCTATTTTGCTCAGACAAAGGATTTAAAACTAAAAAATGTTTTAATTATCGGACAATTAGACAAGGCTGACGATCGCTACTCAATTGAAATTGCCTTAACCGAATTGCTAGCTGAAGCAGGAGTAAAAGCGATTCCATCATTAAATATTTTAAAAGTAGGTGGTGACATTAAAGAATTAAGCAAAGATTCATTACAAAAAATAATAGCATCAAAAGGTATTGACACCTATATGACAGTCAATGTTAGAGGATTTGATAAAAAATTTAAATTAGCTCAAAATCACGATAATTTAATTACCGCTTTAAATACAACCCATTTATTTCCATTATACCGCGATGAAACTGTAAACATTAGTTTTGAATTTACATTCTATAGAGAAGGGCAATTTATGGCAACCGATATAGTAAAGTGTAATAATGTAAGTTCAAGAGATACTGTACTTAAACGATTTAGAAAAAAAACAGCTAAAAGAATCCTTAAATGGATTTAATTAATGGACAATTTTTAATGCATAATTAAAAATGATTAGAAAAATGTCAAGAAAATAATCATTAACAAAACATAGGAAAATAAAGGCCTACAAGAAATTAAACCAACTAAATTTCATTATTTTTTTAAAAATTATTTGCTAATTAAAATATTCGCTTTATATTTGATTAAATATTAACCAATAAAGCGTTTAAATAATGAGCAAGTTAAAGTTTTTAAAAGTTGGAGATAAAGTCCCTTCATTTTCTGCAAAGGATGAAAATGGAAACACCATTAATTCTTCCGATTTCAAAGGTAAAAAATGGGTAATCTATTTTTATCCAAAAGATCAAACCCCTGGATGTATTGCTCAAGCTTGTAATATTAGAGATAATTATTCTATTCTTTTAACAAAAGATATTCAGATAATTGGTGTTAGCGCTGACAACCAAAAATCACATTTAAACTTTATTGAAAAACAACAAATCCCTTTTCCTTTGATTGCTGATGAAGATTTAACAGTCATCAAAACATTTGGAGTTTGGGGAGAAAAAAAGTTTATGGGTAAAATTTATGATGGTATTCACCGAACTACTTTTTTAATAAACGAAGAAGAAATAATCGTTGGTATTATTGATAAACCCAAAACAAAAGCACATGTTGAAGAAATTTTAGAATTATTTTAAATAAATTTTAATAAACGTAAATAGATTACGCACTTATGGGTGCACCTTTGTAAAAATTAAAACAAATAATTAATAAAAACCTTCGACTTTAAAGATGCTAACGATCATCGATAAAGTAGAAAAAAAACAAACGATATGGCAGTTAAAGAAGTAAACGCAGACAAATTAAAAGCTCTTCAATTAACAATGGAAAAGCTTGACAAAGCTTACGGTAAAGGAACCGTAATGAAATTAGGAGATGCTCCTATAGTTGACATTGATGTAATTCAAACAGGATCTATTACTTTAGACCTTGCATTAGGAATCAATGGATTTCCAAAAGGAAGAGTAGTTGAAATATATGGGCCTGAATCATCAGGTAAAACAACATTGGCTATTCACGCAATTGCTGAATGTCAAAAAAATGGTGGTATTGCAGCATTTATTGATGCAGAACACGCTTTCGATCAATTCTATGCACAAAAATTAGGTGTAGATGTAGGTAACTTATTAATCTCACAACCAGATAATGGAGAGCAAGCCTTAGAAATTGCGGATAATTTAATTCGTTCTGGGGCTGTTGATTTAGTTGTAATTGATTCAGTTGCAGCATTAACTCCAAAAGCAGAGATTGAAGGTGAAATGGGAGATTCACAAATGGGACTTCAAGCACGTTTGATGTCTAAAGCATTGAGAAAATTAACAGGGTCTATTAACAAAGCAGGCACTTGTTGTATATTCATTAACCAATTACGTGAAAAAATTGGAGTAATGTTCGGTAATCCAGAAACTACAACTGGAGGAAATGCATTAAAATTTTACGCTTCAGTTCGTATCGACATCAGAAGAGCAAGTCAAATAAAAGACGGCGATGAAATTATCGGTAACCGTGTAAAAGTAAAAGTGGTTAAAAATAAATTAGCACCTCCTTTCCGTAAAGCTGAATTTGATATTATGTATGGTGCAGGAATTTCAAAAGTTGGAGAAATTGTTGATTTAGGAGTTGAATTAAACATCTTGAAGAAAAGTGGTTCTTGGTTTTCTTACGGAGAAACAAGACTTGGACAAGGAAGAGATTCTGTAAAACAATTGATATTAGATAATCCAGAGTTAATGTTAGAATTGGAACTTAAGATTAAAGATGCTCTTGCTACTCCAGGTACAGTAGTTCCAATGTTGGCGCAAGACTAACTGCATATCGTTAAGGACAGCGTTCAGAAATGAGCGCTGTTTTTTTATGCAATAAACTCAATATTAAACAAAGAATTCAAAACAAACTTACCATTTACCTTTTCAGTTGATGGAGGTACAACCAATCCTTTGATAACAGCCGTTTTACCTTTCGTAACCAAATCAGCTAACTGACTTTCGGTAAGTACTTTACCCATTAACTCAAAAGGAATCTTAAATCCACAATTCGCAAAATTAGAACAACCGATAGCTGCTTTTCCTTTCATTAATTTAGCAGATTTACATTTTGGACAATTGGTATCCTCTAATTTAATCTCTTCCTTTAGTTTTCTAGGCGCACGAGGTTTAGGTTCAGGTTTTATGTCAATAGTTGGAGCAATTTGAATTACACGATGATGTGAATTAAAAATCACTTCTTCAGTTAAATCAATTACCATTTGAATTAATTCCTTTTTGAAAACATCTGCTTCGTATTCTCCTTTTTCAATCAAACGTATTTTTCGTTCCCAATCACCCGTTAATTCGGCACTTTTTAAAAGTTCGTTTTGAATCGTGTCAATCAAGCCTATTCCGGTAACTGTAGCAACTATATTTTTACGTTTTCTTTCAATGTATTTTCTTCGAAATAAAGTTTCAAGTATGTTAGCTCTTGTAGATGGTCGACCAATTCCTTGATCTTTCATTAATTCTCTTAATTCTTCATCATCAACATTACGTCCGGCAGTTTCCATAGCTCGAAGTATTGTCCCTTCCGTATAATATTTTGGAGGAGAAGTTTTCCCTTGATGGATAACAGGTGAATGCGGACCTTTTTCGCCCTCAACAAAAGTGGGCATCAAACGTTCTTCTGCAGCTTCTTTAGGGTCTTTAACTGTAGCTTCATCGGCATAAATTACTCTCCAACCTGGCTCAATAATTTGTTTCCCAGTTGCTTTAAATTCTAATTTATCAACTTTACCAAGAACAGTAGTATTTGAAACCTTACATTCAGGATAAAACACTGAAATGAATCGTTTAGCAATTAAATCGTAAATATGTTGTTCAGCAGGCGTAATACCTGAAGGAACAACTCCTGTAGGGATAATTGCATGGTGATCAGTCACCTTTTTATCATCAAAAACCGACTTTAATTTTGGAATAGGTTTATCTAATAAAGGAGCTGTAAAGCGAGAATAATATTTCATCCCATTTAAAATTGCTGGGATTTTTGGATGTATATCTTCAGATAAGTAAGTTGTATCAACACGAGGATACGTCGTTAACTTCTTCTCGTATAAATTTTGAATCAGTTTTAATGTATCATCAGCTGTATAGCCATATTTTCTATTCGCTTCAACTTGTAATGAAGTTAAATCGTACAAACGAGGATTTCCTTCTTTTCCTTCTTTTTGCTCAAAAGAAGTAATTTCAAAGGGATGCTGCTTTAAATATTCTAACCCTTTTTCAGCTTTTTCAGCCGATTGCAAACGATCAATTTGACATAAAAATTCAGTGTCGCGATAAATCGTTTTTAACTCCCAATATTCATCAACTCTAAATGAATCAATTTCTTTTTGTCGTTGAACAATCATTGCTAATGTAGGTGTTTGAACACGACCTATTGAAAAAGTAGATTGACCTCTTCCAAATTTAACCGTAAATAAACGGGTGGCATTTATTCCCAATAACCAATCACCGATTGCTCTGGCACTACCTGCGGCATATAAACGATCATAATCAGAGGAATCTTTTAGCTTTTGAAAACCTTCACGAATTGCTTCTTCAGTTAACGAAGAAATCCATAACCGTTTGATAGGTACTTTACATTTCGCCTTTAGAAGAACCCAACGTTGAATCAATTCTCCTTCTTGTCCAGCATCCCCGCAATTGATAACTTCAGAACAGTTTTGAACCAATTTTTCAATTAAGGCAAATTGTTTTTTAACACCATCATTTTCAATTAATTTGATTCCGAAATTAGCTGGAATAACAGGCAACTCTTCTAATCGCCAATATTTCCATTTCATATCGTAATCATGAGGCTCCTTCAATGTACAAAAATGCCCGAAAGTCCAAGTAACTTGGTAGCCATTTCCTTCATAATAACCATCCATTCGTTGTTTAGCACCGAGAACTTCGGCGATATCTTTTGCAACACTTGGTTTTTCGGCAATACAGAGTTTCATTGAATTTTATTGGAAGATAAAGATAAGAAACTTTAAGGGTAATTTTTAGGATTTGCCGAAGCACTTATAAACAAAAAAAGCCCAATCACTTGGGCTTACAATTTTATAAAAACAAGATTAACGTTGCTCTTTGATATAAATTTCAGAGAAATCTAATCCTTGTAAAATGTTGGTTTTAAAATCTTTAACACGTATATTAACCATTACAATAAAGTCATCAGATAAAATCGGAAGAACTGCAGAATGATCAATTACTAATTGATCACATTTCAACATAATTTCATTTCTTTTTTCATTGTTGATTTCTTTCAATCCCATTTTATATAACTCATCAAATTCTTTATTTTTGAATTTAAAATCGTTAATAGAAGAACTTCCTAATTCTGAAATATTTCCACTATAAAATAAACATAAAAAGTTTTCTGGGTCTGGATAATCAGCAATCCAACCTGCTCTCCATAATTTTGCTTTTCCTGAAGAAATAGCATCATTTCTTTCTTTAATTGTACACAACTTAATTTTTAAAGAAACATTTAAATTCTTTTTTAAATCAGCTAATACACCTTTAATCATTTTGTGAATAGTTGACCCATCTTTGGTATTCACATAAACCTCAAGCGATGGAAAAGATGAGCCATCTTTATAACCCGCTTCTGCTAATAATTTTTTCGCTAAACTGGGGTTAAATTCATTACCTTTTACTCTGTTATTTGGATACGTTTCCATTGGTGGAACAAAACCGTTCAACGCTGGATAACCTTCACCCTCTAATAAATTATCTATAATCCCTTGTCTATCAACAGCTATATTGAAAGCTTTACGAACACGTTCATCGCTAAATTCTTTACTTTGACAAGCATAAGAAATATATGCCATTTTTAAACTTGTTTCTGTTTCAACTTTATGCTTTACATTTTTCCCATTTTGAGCATCTTCCAAAGAACCAAAAACATCTTGAATATCTTCTACTGGAATTTCAAAAACAACATCGATTTCTTTTTTTCTAAAAGCTAATAACTCACTTTTTTTATTTTTTGTGTATGTCATTACCACTTTATTCAGGAAAGGAAGTTTATTTCCAAACTCATCTTTCCCCCAATAATTCGAATTTCTTTTTAAAACAATTTGTTCATTATCAAACGTTTCTAAAGCAAAAGGACCCGTACCAACTGGATGTAATTTAATATCTTTTCCATACTTTTCTACTGCTTCTTTCGGGAAAATACCTAAACTGTTGTGAGATAACACTTTATCAAATCCAACAAAAGGTTCAGCTAATTGAATTTCGACTTTATTGTTGTTAATCACCTTGATACCCGAAACACCTTCTTTAGGAAAAGTGTACGATTTATTTTTTTGATTAAATTCTCTAGCGCCTTTGATTTTGTCAACTAATAAATAACTAATAGCATTCACGTCAATACCTGAACATGCTAAGTCTAATGTATACTTAACATCATATGCCGTTAATTCTCTTCCTTTTCCTCCAAAGCATTCGTCATCATGAAAGAAGACACCTTTTCTAATTTTAAAAGTAAATACTTTTGCATCTTCACTTACGGTAAAAGATTCTGCAATTGAAGGCTTTACCTTAGTAGTAGCAACATCAATTTTTAAAAGCGGTTCAAATATTTGAGATAAAATACGAGTAGAAAATATATCTGATACAGCTAAAGGAAATAAAGATTCAATTTTCTCAGAAGACATAAGGCTAAATTGTCCTCCATATTGTTTTCCTCCAACAGCCTTCATTTCACTTGTGTCTGAATCTCCACTACCACATGAAAAAATAATCGTTGACACACCAACTAATAATAAAAGAATACGATTACGCATATTTAATTTTTTTATGAAACAAATATAATAATATAATATCAATTTTAAATCGTAATTTACATTACTGTTCAACTTCTAATTTTGCATTATAACCTAATTTAAAGCGAACTCTATTTAGAACACCTTGAGCAACAACTCTTGCTTTTTCTGCACCTATAGCTAAAATATGATCTATTTTAGCTGGATTCGCCATTAATTCAAAGTAGATTTCTCGTTCTTTAGCAAATTTAACAAGTATCAATTCGTACAAAGCTAATTTTGCGTGCCCATAACCATATCCCCCGTTAATGTAGTTCGCTCTCATTGCATTTATCTCATTTTCAGAAGCTAATAATTTATACAAAGCATAAATAGTACATGTATCTGGATTTTTCGATTCTTCTAATCCTTTACTATCTGAAACAATTGCCATCACTTGTTTTTTTAATTCCTTTTCTGGAAGAAAAATAGTAATAAAATTATCTCTTGATTTACTCATTTTATTTCCGTCTGTGCCAGGAACTAATTGAGAATCTTCCTGAATTTTATCTTGAGGCAATACGAATGTTTCTCCCATTTTATGATTAAAACGTGCAGCCACATCTCTTGTCATTTCTAGATGTTGTAATTGATCTTTACCAACTGGTACAACTTCAGCGTCGTACAATAAAATATCAGCAGCCATCAAGATTGGGTAGGTAAAAAGTCCTGCATTTACATCATCTAAACGGTCACTTTTATCCTTAAATCCGTGCGCTAATGTTAAACGTTGATAAGGAAAATAGCACAATAAATGCCACATTAATTCAGTAACTTCAGGTACATCACTTTGTCTATAAAAAGTGGTTACACTAGGGTCTATTCCACAGGCTAACCAAGTAGCAGCAGTCGAATACGTATTTTCACGCATCGTTGAATCATCTTTGATTTGAGTCAACGAATGTAGATCTGCAATAAAAATAAATGATTCATTAGAAGGATCTTTTGCCATTTGAATAGCTGGAAGAATTGCTCCTAATAAATTACCTAAATGTGGAGTTCCTGTACTTTGAACTCCTGTAAGAATACGTGCCATAGGGTACTAATTTTAATGCGAAAATAAGAAACGGTTTTGAGTATTTTGACTTATTTAATCGTTTTTTGTAAATTTGAAAGGTGAAGTACTTTAAAGCTGTTTTTTCGAATTTATGGAAGTTGTATGTAGGAGCTGTTTTTTTTACAACAGGACTCTTCTACTATCCTTTTCTATATACCCTTTTATTGAAAGAAAAATGGCATAAAAAAACGCATTTTTTCTTTGTGATGTGGAGTTGGACAATTCGCATTTTTTGTATGTATGCTGTTCGTAAAATGAAGAATTCTCCAATCCCAGAAGGTCCATACATTGTTATTTCAAATCATTCATCCTATCTAGATATCTATTTGATGCCTTCGGTTATTCCAAATTCACATTTATTGTTTTTAGGAAAAAGTGAATTATTAAATTATCCATTTTTAAGAACCTACTTTAGAAAATTACATATACCTGTTTTCAGAAATGATAAATTAAAAGCTGCAAAATCTTTTATTCAAGCAAAAAAAGCTGTTAAAAAAGGATGGTCGTTGATGATTTTTCCGGAAGGTGGAATACCCGACGTTAATTTACCTGTAATGGTTCCATTTAAAGAAGGAGCATTTAAATTGGCTAAAAATTTGAAAATACCAATTGTACCCATCACATTTACAAATAATTACAAATTATTAACCGATCCGGGAGACGCTTTTGGGAATGGCCGTCCAGGAATTTCAAAAGTGTATATACATCCTCATATTCCTGTTTCAAAAATAGAAGAGTTGACGGAAGAAGAGTTAATGAAATTGTGTTTCGATGTTGTGAATGAACCATTGTTAGGTGTTAGGAATTAGGTTTTTGGTGTTAGGTCTGTTTTAAAGAAAAACTCTAAATTACAGCCCTATTTAAAAGTCTAACATCTATTATCTAAATATCTAATGTCTAACTTCTAAATATCTGATGTCTTTTTAATATCTTTGCCAAGTAAAAAATCGAAAAAATGAAAATTACAGACGAAATAGTTGATCACATTGCCCATTTAGCACGTTTAAAATTTGAAGGTGATAAAAAAGTAGCGATCAAAGAAGACATGGAGAGAATTATTTCTTTTATGGATGTTTTATCTGAATTACCAACTGACAATATTGAACCATTAATTTTCATGAATGAGGAAGTTAATGTATTGCGTGAAGACATTCCAGTTGTTTCATTAACTCAAAAAGAAGCATTAAAAAACGCACCTAAAAAAGATTCAGATTACTTCAGAATTCCAAAGGTTTTAGATAAATAAATTTCAGTTATTTATTATTGGATTTTCCAAAGAATTAGCAGTAAATTTTTCGTAATCGCGTTTCGCTTTTTCAGCGAAAAAGAGCGTGTAGAAAAGTATTTACCTGCGATTTCACGAAATAAGAAATTAGTTAATGTTCGAAGAACAACCGTGAATTGATTTTGAGTGAAAAATTCATTGAAAATTCCTTGATTTTTGCTTACTTTTTATCAAGAAAAAGTAAGAGAGATTATTTCTGCTCTATTTATTCTAACTTTAACGTTAAATTTTTAATATTCTTTCAATTGACTTCCCTCAACGACAAACACAAAGACTTTTTTGATCAGGTATTTCAAGTTGTTCGTTTAATTCCAAAAGGAAGAGTTACATCCTATGGCTTAATTGCTAATTATTTAGGGTCAAAACGTTCAAGCAGAATGGTTGGATGGGCTATGAATGCTTCTCACTCACTTCCTGATGTTCCAGCGCATCGAGTAGTCAATCGAAATGGATTGTTAACGGGAAAAATGCACTTCAATCCACCGTCTTTGATGCAAGAACTTTTAGAAAAAGATGGGATTGTTGTAAAAGAAGACCAAATTCAAAATTTCAAAGAAATTGTTTGGGATCCGATCGTGGAATTAGAATTAAATTTTTAACCTTTTTACTTAAAAGTCCAGAAGGATTAACAAATTTTAATGAAGGTTGAAATCCGATGTGTAAACTAATAAGTAGAGTGTTGAATACCTTTTTGGGTAGTCTCTTAATATTTATTATCGGTTGTTAATTCGGCCGTTCCGCTGGAACTTTAGATATTGATAGTTTTTGTACCAGACGGACTTTGTTCCCTCATTACAAAATCGACCGTTCCGCTGGAACTCAATTTTAACCTTTTTAACAACATATTAAATCCTCTGAGTTGAGAGAAATCGGTCATTTCGTATTTTTTAAAGAATTATTTTTCATTTCAATGTAATATTCAAACATATTAATCGTATTAGTATTAAAACAGATTCATATGGATAAAATTTACTTCAATTAGGCTATAAAATAATTAATTATAAAGTTTAATAAGCTTTATAATGTCAAAATTATAGTGAGTTTTTGTTTAATTTAAATTTTATGTCATGAAAAATCTATTCTATCTGATTTTGCTTATGGTAACTATAAGCGCATCACTACCCAACAAAAAAATAATTGTTAAGTCAACAATTAAGCAACACTGGAAAACAAAAATTGGTGTAACAAGTTATCGAACCATCCCTGTTATTTCTGATGGTAAAATTTTGATTGGTTCAAATGGAAATAATTTTAGAGATTATTCACTTGATTCAGATAATGGTGTTTATGTTTTAAATAGTAAAACTGGAAATACCATCGATAATTTGGAAAATAAACAGTTAGGTGATATGGATGTAAATGGTATTTTACATTTTAACGATGCTTTCTACTTTGGAAACGATAACGAAGAATTTTTGTGTCTCGATAACAACGGTAAATTGAAATGGAGAATCCAAGCTTCTGGAGATATTGAGCATAAACCTGTTTTAATTAAATCTGGTGAAACAAATTGTGTTGTTTATGCTACGGAAACAGGACAAATTGAAGCACTTGATGCATCTACAGGAAAAAATATTTGGAGTGCTTATCATAAAAATTTTTCTGGATGGAAATTTGGTGAAAATAGAACGTTTTTTAAGATTAAAATGCATTTTTCTGAAGATTGTATTTTTTTCAACGAACCATCTGTAGTTGATTTAAATGGTGATGGTGTTAAAGATCTTGTATATAACACAAATTGGGGTGATTTTTCTGCATACAATGGTAAGAATGGAAAAATGTTATGGGAAATTAATAGAGACGATCACAGTGATTATTTCACCAATATGTCGCGAGAAAAACCTTTTATCATTGGTGAAGGCAAAAAAAGTCAAATTATGATTTTACTGACTTCAAAAACAAACCATAAAGATGAAATTGCTTTTTATAATTCAAATGGAAAATTAATAACTAAAGTTGTCTCTCCTATTCCGCTTGGAGGATCAATGCTTAGTCAAACATCCGATGTTTTTATTACAAGTACAGCAATTATTAAACCTTCAACGAATCCAAAAGATGTAAAAATAATTCCGATTGAAAATGCAGTATACAAAGACAAAGATTGGGGTATTTCTTATAAGTATAATCAATCTCAAGTAGCTTCCAATAAAATAAATTTTAATGATGAACCTTGTGCTTTGATTCTATCACAATACGATAATGAACACGCATCAGGTCAATCTCCAATGCTTTTAATTGGTTTAAATACGGGTAAAATTCAATATAAAGTGAATTTACCTTCCAATTCTGAATTCCCTCCTTATATAGAAGATATTGATAAGGATGGAAAATTAGATGTCCTTGTCGGCTGTTATGATGGGAATCTATATTGCTTTGATTTAGAGATTAGTAACAGTCAATTAATTAAAAAATAATTAAAAATTTAGCGTCATGAAAACAGGAATCCAAACAAATAGAAAATACAAAATCATTTCTTCTGTCTTAGCGATTATTATAGTAGGTGCTGCCTATGGATATTATATTTATTTATCTCATTATCAAGAAGGTGTAATTCCTCCTATAGCAAAAAGCACCGATTTTATTTCAAAAACATTTGATGCACAAGATGGAATTGTCTTTCATCAACCAACAGGAACGCATATTGAAATTCCAGCAAATGTATTGGTGAATGAAAATGGGGAAAAAGTAAAAGGGAAAGTAACTTTAAAATTTAGAGAATTTCAAAATGCAGGGGAAATATTTTTATCTGGAATTCCAATGCAGTTAAAGGATGATCGATCTAATTACTTTTCTTCTGCTGGAATGATGGAGGTAAGAGTGTTCCAAAATGATGAGCCTTTAAAAATTGCTCCAAACAAAAATATAGCTGTTGAATTGGCTTCTGCAATACAACCGACGACTAATTATAAACTTTTTCAATTAGAAGATGATGTAAATTGGGACAAAGGGACAACGTTTAAAACTATGGCGAATAGTCGACGAGATAATGCTTTAAAAAACTTGCCAGCTCGACCAAATGAACCAATTAGTCCGATGATTGATACATCTCGTTTTATTTTTGAATTAATCTCTGACTACAAAAGAATGCCACATCTTAAAATCTGGAAAGATGTAAAATGGAATTTTATTAGCACTGAAGATGATCTAGAGCCTCAAGATGCATTAAGAATTAGCTGGGAGAAAATTTCTATTGAAAAAATTTCAGAGGAAGAAAATAAATTTAAACTTCATTTTACTTCATCTTATAAAAATTCTGATTACAATACTATTAATCGCTCATATACAATGATTGCTTCACCTGAATTAACTGGAAAAGAGTTAGCAAAAGCTTCTAAAAGATATGAAAGTGAATTAGAAAAATACAAAATCGAGTTTGCTAAAATTGATGAGGAAGAAGAACGTTTAATGTTGGAAGCTGATTTATTAAATTCATTTAGAATAAATGAATTTGGGATTTTTAATATTGATTGTATTAAAGTCGATTCAATCATCGCAAAAGTAGATTTTGAATTTGATTTTGAAAATGAAATTAATCCTAAAATTAATAAAGTATTGCTTTATATAATACTTGAGAAAGAGCGTTCTGTCTTTAATTTCAATGCGTTTGATTGGGATGAAATTCCATTGACAGATACAGAATGTTCATTAGTAGCTATTATGCCAAACGGTAAAGCTGCGTATATATCTAAAGAGGCCTTTAAAAAAACGGTAAACATTTCAAAAATTAAAACTGGGGCACATTTTTTCTTCAAAACGGAAAGAAAAGATATTGCAGATGTTGCTAGCTTATTTAAAACTCCTTCAAACGAATCGCGTTTAAATTAAACTTATTGTTGAATTAATAACTTCATTTTTTGAGTCATGGAAAAGATAAAAACACTTCTAATAGCTTTACTTGTTTCAAGTTCAGCGCTATTTGCAAATGATAACACATGGAAATCTGTTGATTCGGAAATAAAGCAAATATTTGTTCCCAACAATAACGCGACCAATAAAATAGAAATTATACGGTTGTATAAAAACAATACGTTTGAACATTTGATATATACTCCTGATAAGAAATATTCCAAAACGAAGGAGAATTTGAATTTAGTTCATAAAAGTAAAGTCCAACGTAATAGTGGTACTTACTCATTGACTTCTAATAAAATCAACTTCAATTGCGTCGAAAAAGGATTTATTTCAACTCTTTATGAAAAATCATTTGCTGTAATAAATAACAAACTTTACAAAAATAAACTACAAAGTTTAACGAATAAAAATGGGTTTTTATTTAAAACGACTAGCGAAAAGAAATACACTATGCCCTTCTATTTAGATCCTATTTCAAATTTGGTTGTTACAAATACGGAAGCTAGTGAAAAAATCGATTTGGCTGATTTAGTTCATTTCTTAATTAAAAAGCAGAAATCAGAATTTACTAAATTTCAAGCAATTAGTGATTATTTTCAGAAAGATGTTACGTACAATGAGGATATTAAACTATCCAACTATCAATCATTGGACGAGCAAATGGTTAAAAATGTAATGAGTGGTGAAGAGCGAACTGTAAATAGTAAATTATTGGCTGCTTCTATTGAAATTTTAGGTCGTTTTGCAGATTTAAAAATCAGGACGATTGACGGTTTTCTAAAAAAACAAAAAGGGTTTGGTTTTGAAAAAGCGGAACATTCCTGGAATGAATTGACGAGCGAAGAAACTCAATCTTTGTGCGATATTTCACTTGGAAATAATTGGCTTAAAGTAGATCCTACGATAATGATTTATTCTCATTTTCCTCTAAATGAGGCGGATCAATTACTTGAAAACCCTATTTCTTTAGTCGAGTTTGAATCCTTGGTCTTAATGGAACCGAAAAGTTTTGGTGCAAAAATGAGTTCTTTTTTACCTACTAAAAGTGCGTTAAATGCGAATAATAAAATAGATCTTTTGTTTGATGAAATTCCCTCTTGTATGAAAGTCGAGTTTTACAATTACGATTTAGTAAGCAACGAATTTAATAAAAAAGTTACTCCTATTTCTTCGGTAAAAAAGGTTCAAATTGATTCAAAAACACTGCTTTCCATTCCTATTGATGCAAAAATGGGCAGACTGGTAATTACGTCTTCGGATGGAGTTCAAATCAGTTATTTTATTACCAACAATGGAATGGAAGAAACGGAAGTCGCAGCATTTATTAAAAATACAAATGAAAAAAATAAAATCATTTCTGCTATTCGACCAAGTAGAAAGAATAATAATACGATCCAAGTAGTTGCGGCTAAAAACATTTCTTGGGCAAGTTCAACCGAACCTTTTTTAAATGATCTTGCATCACTTGAAATTGGTGATAACTCTTTATTAATAAAACCTTTGGTTACACAAGCTCGAAAATTTTACGGTTTAAAAGAAATTGTTGGGAAAGACAACAATAAAATAATTATACAATTTTTCAAAGAAACAGGAAATGGAAAAATAAAAAACGATGAAGTCGCTTGGTGCAGTGTATTTGTAGGCTATTGCGCTAAACAAGCTGGCTTCGATTTAAAAATAAAACCTACAGCAAAATCGTGGTTAGAAGTAGGAAAAACGATAACTGAACCTCAACCAGGAGACATCGTTGTTTTTTGGAGAGAAGATCCCAACTCTTGGAAAGGCCATGTATCCATCTTCATCGGAAAAGACGAGGAAACAAATGAAATTATCTGTTTAGGTGGAAATCAAGACGATCAAGTGTGTATTCGAAAATACGATGCAAACTCCGTTTTAGGTTTTAGACGATTGGAGAAATGACATAAAATAAATAAATCAACCTAACCACTTTATTTTTGGATGATACAAAATCCTCCCCTTAACCCCCTCCGAAGGGGGAATATATAAATAAAGCTTATTACCTATAAATAAAAACCCATGTAAAATTAAAATTAAACTTTAATTTTACATGGGTTTTTATCGTATATTTACATCATGATAGCAAGATATATTTTTAATGAATTACTGGAAATAATCCATGAATTCCCAGTTTTAGGTATTGTTGGACCAAGACAAGTTGGGAAAACTACCATTGCTAAATTATTATTGAAAGAAATTAAAAAAGAAACTGTTTTATTAGATTTAGAAAATCCGAGAGATTTAGCAAAACTTACAGATCCGATGCTGTTTTTTGAAAATAATCAAGATAAATGCATCATCATTGATGAAGTACAAATCAAAAAAGAATTATTTCCAATAATAAGAGCAGCAATAGATCAAAAGAGAGAACCTGCACGCTTTATATTATTAGGTTCTGCATCGCCGGAATTAATAAGAGACAGTTCCGAATCATTAGCAGGTAGAATCTATTATAAAGAATTAACCCCTTTTCATTTTGAAGAAATTAAATCTCTTATTTCATATCAAAAACATTGGTTAAACGGCGGTTATCCAGAAGCATTATTAACCGAATCTATTTCGAAAAGCAAAAGATGGAGAAGATCTTTTATTCAAACCTACATTGAAAGAGATTTACCTTTATTGGGTTTGCACAGTAAAATAACAGATATACATCGACTTTTTAGAATGATTAGCCATGTTCACGGTCAACAACTGAATCATCAACTTTTATCAAAATCACTTGGATTAAGTGGTCCAACCATTAAAAAACAAATAGACTTTTTAGAACATGCGTATATCGTTCGCCTTTTAGAGCCTTATTACTTTAATACTAGCAAACGATTGGTAAAATCTCCGAAAATATACATCAGAGATACTGGATTGTTACATAGCTTATTAGAAATAGATGACATGGAACACCTATTTGGTAATCCAGTAATCGGTAATTCATGGGAAGGCTATGTAATCGAGCAAATAAACGGAGTATTACCAGATGGCTATACCTTAAATTACTACAGAACACAACAAGGAGCAGAATTGGATTTAATTGTGTGTAGAAATTTAAAACCAATTATGGGAATTGAAATAAAATTCAATTCAAATCCAAAAATTAGTATCGGAAATGAAATAAGCATAAATGATTTAGGGCTAAAACATTGTTATATTGTTGTGCCAGAAACAGAAAGCTATTTTATAAAACCTACTATAGAAGTTGTTTCTATAAATGAGATACTTAACATTATTAAAAAATTATAAAACCCATGAAAAATTAAAGCATAATTTTAATTTTTCATGGTTTTTATATCTAAAAAAAGACCTTCTCTATTTATAAGATTTCTATTAACTTTGTTCTTAGAAATCAGAATAAAAAACATAAAACTCAAATACATGAAATTCGGTACAAAAGCAATTCACGCAGGTGTTCATCCAGACGAATCTACGGGAGCTATCATGACTCCAATTTATCAAACATCTACTTATGTTCAGGATGGTGTTGGTAATCACAAAGGATATGAATATTCTAGAACATTAAATCCTACGCGTCATGCGTTGGAAAAAAACATTGCAGCAATCGAAAATGGAAAACATGGAGCTTGTTTCGGTTCAGGTTTAGCAGCTATTGATTGTGTAATCAAAATGTTAAATCCGGGTGATGAAGTTATTTCTACGAACGACTTATATGGTGGTTCATACAGAATCTTCAAAACTATTTTTGAAAAATACGGTATCAAATTTCATTTTGTTGACATGAATAATGTGGCTAATGTGGAAGCTTTAGTAAATGAAAATACAAAATTGATTTGGGTTGAAACGCCAACAAACCCAATGATGAACATTATCGATATCGAAGAAATGGCGAAAGTGGCTAAAAAAGCAAATGCAATGTTAGCTGTTGATAATACTTTTGCAACGCCTTATTTACAAAATCCATTGGACTTAGGTGCTGACATTGTGATGCACTCTGTAACAAAATACTTAGGCGGACATTCAGATGTTGTTATGGGCGCTTTAGTTACTGCAGATGATGAAATTGCAAAAGAAATGTACCGTATTCAAAATTCAACAGGTGCTGTTACTGCTCCTATGGATTCATTTTTAGTTTTAAGAGGAATTAAAACATTACATATTCGTATGCAACGTCACTGTGAAAACGGAGAAAAAATCGCTCATTTCTTAACAACCCATCCAAAAATTGACAATGTTTATTGGCCTGGTTTTGAGACACATCCAAATCACGATGTGGCTAAAAAACAAATGAGAGGTTTCGGTGGAATGATTTCATTCACACTGAAAGGAAATAAAATGGAAGATGCTCACGAGATTGTAAAAAAAGTAGAATTATTTGCTTTGGCTGAATCGTTAGGTGGTGTTGAATCGTTAATTGGTCACCCAGCTACAATGACACACGCTTCTATTCCAAAAGAAGAAAGAGAAAAAACAGGTGTTGTTGATTCACTTATTCGTTTAAGTGTTGGTATTGAGGATGTTGAGGATTTAATTGAAGATTTGAAACAAGCATTGGCTTAAATTAAGACTGAGACTGAGGTTGAGACTGAGGCTGAGGTTGAGGTTGAGGTTTATTAACGAAAACTGAGCTTGTCGAAGTTGAGGCTGAGAGATATTAAAAATCCCCATTGAGAATATACTCGATGGGGATTTTAAGTTTATACTTTTTCTTCTTAATTCACTTTCGCAAATTGAGCGTTGAATAATAAAAGTTAGATCCATTTAAAAAGCCAATGAAAATAATATAATCTTCATTGGCTTTAAAAATAATTTCTATTTAAATACTAAATCACTACTGTTTTACTAGTCGAAGTGTATTTACAGATTGTCCTTGTGTTACAACCACTAGATAGACTCCTGCTATGCAATCAGTTCCAAATTCTTTAGTTAAAAGATCGTTTACAGGAAGCTCATGATTTTCAATAATTCTTCCTCCAATATCCATTAATCGAATATTTACTGGTGCATCGCTATTCGTTTCCATTTTCAATCTAAAAGTTAATGTAAACGGATTTGGATACGTTTGAACAGTAACAATAGAATTAGTTGGAAGGAAACTACCTATTGGGTTTGATGGAGTTGGTGCTTTTGGATCTATTACAGTAATAGTACCACTTGCCGTTTTGGTAGAGCATGATCCTAGAAATTCAATTTGATAAGGATAAACTCCTGATACAATTGGTGTTCCTGCTATTGTAATTTTTCCACCTGAAATTGAAGGGGTAACCCCTTTTGGTAAAACACCTTTAACATTAAAAGTACCAAGACCTGTTGTTGTATACATAACTGAAGATATAGCTGTATTTATATTTTTAGTTTGAATCATTGTTGCTGTACCTGAAGTTAAAGTCAAGGTGTTCATCGCATCAACAGATATTGTTCCTTGAGTTCTTACTACTGAGCAACCTCCTGTTAACAATACTGAGTAAGAATAGCTTCCAGCAACTGTTGGTGCTCCACTGATTGTAACAAGTCCCGCAGAATAAATTCCTTTTACACCTGGTGGTAATCCAGAAATTGTTGCTCCGGTAGCTCCAGTCGTTGTATAAGTAATTGGCGTAAGTAAACTATTAGCACATACTTTCTGCGAAGTTGAACCTGAACCCTGTTTTAACTCAATAGAATTTGCTGGATTTACTGTTATTATTCCTGATAATGAAACTGGATCACATTTACCTGTTGCTATTACTTTGTAATTATAAGTCCCCACCAACGTTGGTATTCCACTAATGGTAACAACTCCTCCAGAATAGGTTCCTTTTACCCCTGTTGGTAAACCTGTAAAAGTTACATTAATAGCGCCTGTCGTTTTATATCCTATCGGTGTAAGTGAACTATTAGCACATACTTGTTGTAAATTTGCAGCATTAGTTGAAGATAATGCAATAGTAGTCAACTGATTAACAGTGATTGTTCCATTAACAGAAACTGCTGTGCAACCTCCATTTAACATTACAGTATAAGAATAAATACCCGCAACTGTTGGTGTTCCACTGATTGTAATAACTCCATTAAAATAACTTCCTTTTACACCTGCTGGTAAACCTGTATATGTAGCTCCTGTAGCTCCAGTTGTTGTATAAATAATCGAAGTAATAGTTGAGTTAGCACAAACGGTTTGTATGTTAGAACCTACTGTACTTAATTTTACTGTATTTACTGGATTAATAATCAATTTACCTTTTTGGGTAACAAGAGAACAACCTCCTGTTAACGTAACGGTATATTCAAAAGTACCAGCAACTGTTGGTGTTCCACTAATTGTTAATTTGTTAGATCCCCATACTCCCTTTACTCCTGTTGGTAAACCAGTTACAGTTGCACCAGTAGCAATACTAGTTGTATACGTGATTGGAGTAATAGCAGTATTGATACATTTTGTTTGATTATCTGTACCTAATGATGAAGATAAAACAATGGTATTCAAAGTTGAATTAATTGTTCCTGTTGTTGTTACAACCGAACAACCTCCAGTTAATGTTACTGTATATGTATATAATCCAGCCACAGAAGGTGTACCACTTATAGTAACTACATTATTTTCCCATTTACCTGTTACCCCTGTTGGTAAATTAGCAAATGTTGCTCCAGTAGCTGAAACTGTTTTATACGTAATATTCGCAATTGCAGTGTTTACACATTTTGTTTGTGCATTAGTTCCAGTTGCAGACGATAATGTAATCGTGTTTTTTGGTAAAACTGTTAGTATTCCTGTTGTAGTTGTAACACCACAACCTCCTGTTAAGGTTACTTTATAGTTATACGTACCTGCTACTGAAGGTGTTCCACCGATATTAACTTGGTTTTTACCGTTCGGATTAGTCAAAGAAGAGCCAAAATAACCCGATACACCCAAAGGTAAACCTGTAAACGTTGCACCTGTAGCGCCCGAAGTTGAATAAATAATATTTGAGCTAAGTGTATTGATGCATAGTGTTTGTTTATCATTACTAGTTACTAACGTCAATGTATTTTTATTTACCGTTATTTTACCTGTTGCAGTTGCACATGTTCCGACAGTTGTAACGGTGTAATTATATACATCTGCTTCAGTTGGGGTACCACTTATAGTAATTTTACCTGCAAGCCAAGTACTTGTTAACCCTACTGGAAGACCAGTAAAAGTTACTCCTTTGGAATTAGTATAGCTAAATGTTGCTCCAGTTGTTCCTGTAGAAGTAGTATAGATAATTGGTGTAATCAAAGTATTTATACATTTAACCTGTAAATTCGTTCCTGCAGTAGATAAAGTAAGTGTCCCAACAGGTTGAATTTTTAAATTCAAGGTAACGATAGAATCACACCCGTTTTTAGCAGTTAATTTATAAGTAGCTGTATTGTTGGATGCTGTATAGGTTTTTCCATCCATCCATGTATAACTTGTGCAAGCTGTTTTGCTATCTGTTCCTGTTTTAGGTTGATTAATCGTTAAATCTAATTTATGAATCGAATCACACCCATTTACATCAGTATATTTAACTGTATATAAACCACTTTGTGTATAAACTGTTCCATGCCATGGGTAAGAACCACAAGCTGTCTCTTTGAAGTTAATCGTTGAAGGTTGATTGATCGTTAAATCTAACTTATGAATCGAATCACACCCATTTACATCAGTGTATTTAACTGTATATAAACCACTTTGTGTATAAACTGTACCATGCCATGGGTAAGATCCACAAGCTGTCTCTTTAAAGTTAATCGTTGAAGGTTGATTGATCGTTAAATCTAACTTATGAATCGAATCACACCCATTTACATCAGTGTATTTAACTGTATACAAACCACTTTCTGTATAAACTGTTCCATGCCATTGGTAAGAACTACATGCCGATTCTTTAAAAGTAATCGTTGAAGGTTGATTGATCGTTAAATTCAATATCGCGATTGAATCACAACCATATTTTGTTTTCGTTTGAAAAGAATATTCACCACTTTCTGTGTAGTTTACATTGTTCCAAACATATGAACCACAAGCTGTTATTGTGCTCAAAGATTGTGTTGTTTGACAAGCACCTAAGGTAATTTCTCTTAAAATTTCATCTGTAAAAGTAGCAGAAACAGATTTTGAACTTGTATTATTGATACTACTATTATCTAGCTTCCAAGGACTTGAACTACCACTATTGTAAAGTAATTTCAATGTATTGGTATTGGTATAAGCAAGATCGTAATCGTTATATCCAAATGTTAAATCACCAGAAAATGCTGG
>CAMDMY010000008.1 GCA_945902775.1 Chryseobacterium gleum
TAAACTGTTTTTACACCCTTTTGATGTAGCTGTTAATTCGATGTCGAAGCAATCTACAGATGAAAATGTATGTATTATTTCATTCGTTATTGTCGACGAAGTACTTGTATTTCCATCACCAAAATCCCAGGTTATCTCGTCACTTAATGGTGTTGATGTGTTTGTAAATTTAACTGTTAGTGGAACACATCCTGATGTTTTATCTGGGGTGAATGTAACTGTTGGTGAAATATTTATAGTTATAACAAAACTTTCTTCATCTGAACATGCACCGTCAATATCATACATCCAAACTGTTTGACTTGTTGTTAACATTCCAAAAATAGGAGTACCACCTCCTGCTTGAGAATTAGTATAAAATTTCTCATTCCCCGTTAAATTAGAACCTGAAATAACTGGTAATAAATATGCATCACATACTGTTTTATCTCCAGGGTTTGTTAAGTTAGGTGTATGATTAACAGTTACAACAAAACTTGTTTCATCCGAACATGAACCTTGCTCGTCATATATCCAAACGGTTTGTGTTAACGTAATTGGACCGTTAATTGGTGAACCGTTTAAAGCATGTGAATTGTTGTAATATTTTTGATTTCCTGAAAGCTGTGAACCGTCTATTACTGGTAAATCGTAAGAATCACAAACGGTAACATTTCCTGGATTGGTAATAGTAGGAGTGAGGTTCACCGTAACTAAAAAACTTTCTTCATTCGGACAAGCTCCATTAATATCATAGATCCAAACGGTTTGAGTTGAAGTAATAGTTCCGTTTATAATAGATCCTCCTAATGCTTGGGAATTGTTGAATAAGTTTTGATTTCCAGACAAGTTGGTTCCTGCTACTGTTGGTAATGTATAAATGTCACAAACAACTTGAGGGCCTGGATTTACAAAATTAGGCGTATGATTGATTGTTATTGTATAACTTTTTTCATCTGAACAAATTCCATCAATATCATACATCCAAATTGTTTGCGAATTAGTTAAAGGCCCTGTAATTACTGTTCCTCCAAGTGCTTGTGAGTTATTGTAATATTTTTGTCTACCTGTTAAATTTACACCAGTAATAGTAGGAAGTGTATATGTATCACAAACCGTTTTATTTCCAGGATTTGTAATTGATGGGGTGTGGTAAACAGTAACTTTGAAATTAACCTCAGCTGGACAAATTCCATCTACATCATACATCCATATTGTTTGAGTTGAAATAATTGAACCAGAAATTGTAGTCCCGCCTAATGCTTGTGAATTGGTATAATATTTTTGTCCTCCTGTTAGATTTGTTCCCGTTATAACTGGTAGCATGTATGAATCACAAACTGTTTGATCTCCCAGATTATTTAAAATAGGTGTATGATGGATTGTAACTAAGAAACTTTCTTCATCCGAACAATTTCCATTCGCATCGTAAATCCAAACTCTTTGGGTTGAATTGATAGGACCGGTTATCGAAGTTCCACCTAAAGCTTGTGAATTGTTGTAATATTTTTGATTACTGGATAAATTAGTACCTAATATTGTAGGAAGTGTGTAAGAATCACATATTGTTTGATCACCAGGATTTATTAATGAAGGAGTATAATTTACTGTTACAACAAAACTTTCTTCATCCGAACAATTTCCTTGAGCGTCATATATCCAAACTGTTTGTGTCGAAGTAATTGGACCTGTAATTGGAGTTCCACCTAAAGTGTGTGAATTGTTATAATATTTTTGACCTCCTGTTAAGTTAGTCCCAAATATTGTTGGCAATGCGTATGAATCACAAACTGTTTGAGGGCCTGGATTTGTTATAACAGGAGTATAATTAACAGTAACTACA
Source organism: Chryseobacterium gleum (assembly GCA_945902775.1). Classification (GTDB taxonomy): domain Bacteria; phylum Bacteroidota; class Bacteroidia; order Flavobacteriales_D; family Crocinitomicaceae; genus CAIUKX01. The sequence goes on from CAMDMY010000008.1 coordinate 1,823, forward strand.
AAACTTTCTTCATCTGAACAATTTCCTTCAGCATCATAGATCCATACTGTTTGAGTCGTGTTAATTGATCCGGATATTTGCGAACCACTTAATGCTTGAGAATTATTATAGAATTTTTGATTCCCAGTTAAATTTGTTCCACTTATGACAGGTAAAGAGTATGAATCACAAACTATTTGTGCACCTGGATTTGAAATAATAGGTGTTTGGTTAACGGTAACTAAAAAACTTTCTTCATCAGAACAAGTTCCTTCGGTATCAAATATCCAAACTGTTTGTGTGCTTGTTATAGCACCAGTAATTTGAGTGCCACTTAAGGCTTGAGAATTACTGAAATATTTTTCAGAACCTGTTAAGTTTGTTCCTGTAATTGAAGGTAATGTATAAGAATCACAAACTGTTTGTGCACCAGTATTTGTAATAATAGGTGTTTGATTCACAGTAACTAAAAAACTTTCTTCATCCGAACAATTTCCTTGAGCATCATAAATCCAAACGGTTTGAGTAGTTGTTAATGTTCCAGAAATAGAAGTTCCTCCTAAGGCTTGTGAGTTGTTATAATATTTCACGTTGCTTGTTAAATTCGAACCTAAAATTACTGGTAATAAATAAGTGTCACATACCGTTTGATTTCCAGGATTCGTAATTGAAGGGGTATGGTTTATAGTTACTAAAAAGCTTTCTTCATCCGAACAATTACCTTGTGTATCATAGATCCATACAGTTTGAGAGCTTGTTATTGTTCCTGAAATTTGTGTACCACCCAAGGCTTGTGAATTGGTATAGTATTTTTGAGATCCAGAAAGATTTGTTCCAGTGATTACAGGTAAACTGTATGAATCACACACCGTTTGAGGGCCAGGATTTGTAATTGATGGAGTTAATAAAATAGTTACAAGGAAGTTTTTTTCATCATTACAAGCGCCTTGAGCATCATATATCCAAATAGTTTGAGTACTTGTGATTGGTCCTGTAATTTGGGTTCCGCCTAATGCTTGAGAGTTGTTATAGTATTTTTGATTTCCTGTTAGGTTAGAACCAATAATTGTAGGCAGTGAGTATGAATCACAAACAGTTTGAGGGCCAGGATTTGTAATTGATGGTGTATGATTTACAGTAACTAAAAAACTTTCTTCATCTGAACAAATTCCATTAAGATCGTATATCCAAATTGTTTGGGTTGAAGTGATTGGACCAGTTATTACAGTTCCTCCTAAAGCTTGCGAATTAGTGTAATATTTTTGATTTCCTGAAAGATTTGTACCTGTTATAATTGGTAAAGTGTATGAATCACAAACAGTTTGAACTCCTGGATTATTAATCACGGGCGAAGTATGAATAGTTAATATGAAACTTTTTTCATCTTGACAAGTTCCTTGTGAATCGTATAACCAAATCGTTTGATTTGTTGTTAAAGTACCAGAAATTTGGGTCCCACCTAAAACTTGTGAATTGTTATAGTATTTTTGATTTCCAGTTAAATTCGTGCCTATTATAGTTGGTAAAGTATACGAATCACAGACGTTTTGCGGTCCTGGATTAGTTATCGTTGGCGGTGAAGTATTTATCGTTACCAAGAAACTTTCTTCATCTTTACAGCCTAGATTATTGTCATAAATCCAAATTGTTTTAGTCGATGTTATAGGCCCAGTAATTACCATTCCCCCTAAAGCTTGTGAATTGTTGTAGTATTTTTGTCCTCCAGTTAGATCAGTTCCTGTAATAACGGGCAATGTATAAGATGAACAAATAAATAGACCGCCAGGATTACTAGAGATAACAGGTGTTTTAATTATGGTAACCAAGAAACTTTCTTGATCTTTACATGTCCCTTCAGCATCATAAATCCAAACTGTTTGTGTAGAAGTAACTGGACCTGTAATTACGGTTCCGCCTAATGCTTGAGAATTGTTATAGTATTTCTCATTACCTGATAAATTAGTTCCTATGATTGATGGTAAGTCGTATGAATCACAAACAGTTTGAGTGCCAGGAATATTTAAGGAAGGTGTTTTATTTACTGTAACAAGGAAACTTTTTTCATCTTTACAAGTTCCTTGTGCATCATAAATCCAAACCGTTTGAGTGGTTGTGATCGAACCTGTAATTACCGTTCCTCCAAACGCTTGAGAATTGTTGTAATATTTTTGACCTCCAGTTAAGTTGGAACCTACAATAACTGGTAGTGTATAAGAATCACATACAGTTTGAGCTCCTGGGTTTGTAAGGGTTGGTGTATTATTTATAGTTACTAAGAAACTTTCTTCGTCTTTACAACTTCCTACAGCATCATAAATCCAAACTGTTTGTGAAGTGGTTAGTGTACCTGAAATTTGAGTACCACTTAAAGCTTGAGAGTTGTTAAAATATTTTTGATTTCCTGTTAAGTTGGTTCCGTTTATAGTTGGAAGTGTATACGAGTCACATATTGTTTGTGCGCCCGGATTAGTAATAATCGGTGTTTTATTAATGGTTACTAAAAAACTTTTTTCATCTGAACATGAACCATTGATGTCATAAATCCATACTGTTTGAGTAGATGTTATAGGTCCTGTAATAACTGTTCCGCTTGCAGCTTGTGAATTGTTATAATATTTTTGATTTCCACTAAGTCCTGTTCCTGAAATAGTAGGCAAGGTATATGAATCACAAACTGTTTGTGGACCTGGATTATTAATACTTATTGTTGCAATTGTAATTGTACCTGTTGCAGATATTGTCCCGCATCCACCAATTAAGGGAATGCTGTAGTTGAAAGTACCACTCACAGAAGGATTTCCACTAATAGTAATTGTTCCAGTAGTTGCATTTCCTGTAAAAACGGCAGATACACCTGTAGGCAGGCCATAATTTGTAGTAGTTGTAGCAATTGCAGTAGCACCTGTTGTAGTATGCGTAAAAGTTGTCATTACTGTATTGATACACAAAGTAGGGTTTGTTGAAGCAGTAACGGTATTGTTTTGATTAACAGTAATGGTTCCTATCGCATTGACTGCACCACACCCACCTGTTAAAGGAATAGTGTAATTAAAAGTACCACTCACAGAAGGATTTCCACTAATAGTAATTGTTCCAGCAGTTGCGTTTCCTGTAAAAACGGCAGATACACCTGTAGGCAGGCCATAATTTGTAGTTGTTGTAGCAATCGCAGTAGCACCAGTTGTAGTATGTGTCAAAGTTGCCAATGCAGTATTTATACATGTAGTAGGTGTTGTGGAATTATTAACTGTATTGTCAGGATTTACATTAATAGTAACTGATCCTGTTAAATTTTGTGAACAAACAGGAGCAGTACCAACTTCTATACTTACCAAGTTATATGTAGTGTTAGAAGTAAGGTTTCCTGTTGCAAGAGTTGCTGTTCCTGCCGAATTTAGATAAATAATTTGATTTGCTCCTGTTCCTATTTTATATGTTACTTTACCATTAGGTGTACCGTTAAATGTTATATCAGTTCCTGTTCCTGAGCATATTGGGTTAACAGGACTAATTGATGCAGTAGGGTTAGAAACTAACGTTACGGTTCCTGTAGCTGGAAGGATTGGACACGATTGAATATTTATAGAAATCGCATCTAAGAAATTTCCTTGAGAAGGATCTCCTCCAGCTGCTGAAACTGATTCAAAACGCAAAGAATAACTTCCTGTTACTGGTATTGTGTAAGAAGTTGTATAATTTGACCATGCTGTATTTCCAGTAGTATAGGTTCCTAAAACCGTACAAGCACTATTTGGTGCAGGCATAGGTGGTCCGATTAATAACTTCATAACATCTACTCCGAGTCTTCCCATATGAGAAAATGAGACATCTATAATATTTCCAGCTTCCAATGTAAGTCCTTCTTGATACAAAGTACTAACTACTTCTGCGTTTAATTCAACAAATTGACTTCCTGAAACAGCATTTATTCCATTAACTCCTGAATGCCAAAATTCAATCCTATCAGATGTTGACTTCCAGCAATTTACATCAGAATTATATGGGATGTGCCAAGACCAATTAGGATTAATCAGCGCTATATTCGGCTCTTCAAAATCATTGTTACAAAGTTTATTTGCTGAATTTGATAAAACAACAGTATAATCACCAGGTATACTCGTTGTAAAACTTGCTACGTTTCCTGGATTAGTTGCACCTGTAGGTACAGTCCATGTATATTTATAAATACCTGCTGGATTTACTGTTGCAGTAACAGCAGCAGTTCCTCCATTACAAATTGTTGAAGAAGAAACGTTTACAACGGGGGGTGTATTAATAGTAACTAAGAAGCTTTCTTCATCAGAACAAGTTCCATTGCTATCATAAATCCAAACTGTTTGAGTGGAAGTAATTGGTCCAGTTATTACTGTTCCTCCAAGTGCTTGAGAATTAGTATAATATTTTTGATTTCCTGATAAGTTTGTTCCCGTAATTGTTGGAAGTGTATATGAATCACATACAGTTTGAGGTCCTGGGTTATTAAGTGTGATTGTATTCGTTGTAAAAATTCCAATTGCTGGAGTTGCTGGACATCCTATTATACTTAAAGATACAGCGTCCAAACAATTACCCGAAGTTCCCGAAGCTACTGTACTATTAAATCGAATCGTATAAGTTGAAACAGCATTTGAAGGAATTAGATAATTGACAGTATATGGTGTCCAATTTGCTGTATTAGCATTGTATGTTCCTAATAAAACATAAGGCCCACCAACTGGTCCTATTTCAACTGTCATTGTTTCAGTCCCTGATGTAGCTGAACGTTTATGTGCAAAAGAAAGTGTTACCTCGGAATTAGGAGTAGCTGTAAAATTTTGAAAAACGGTTGAAGATCCTGAACTTTTAACTTTGATATATTGATTAACTGAATACGCAGAAATACCTGCAGCATTTGTTTTCCAAAATTGAACGTAAGTGTTATTTGATTTCCAGCATGTTGTATTTGCGTTTAAAACATTAGTTGAGTAAGATCCTGATGCAAAAGTAATAACTTCTTCAAAATCTGAACTACATACTAAATTCGCATTTGAAACAGTAACGGTATAAGTCCCTGGTATAGTTGTGTTAAAACTCGCTACATCTCCCGGATTACTGAAACCTACTGGATATGCCCATGAATAAGAATAGGCAGCAGTAGGAGTTGCGCTAGCAGTCATAGTAGTTGACCCTGAAGAACATGAAAATGGAGAGTTTACTGTCGCTAAAGGTGTTTTTCTAATTTTGACTAAAAAACTTTCTTCATCTGGACATGTACCATTAATGTCATAAATCCAAACGGTTTGGGTTGATGTAATTGGACCTGTAATTTGTGTCCCTCCTAAGGCTTGAGAATTAGTGTAATATTTTTGATTTCCTGTTAAAGAGGTACCTGTAATGGTTGGTAAAGTGTAACTATCACAAGCGGTTTGAGTACCTGGATTTGTGATAACAGGGCTAGGTGTGACATTTAAAGTAACAGTTGTTGTCGTTACACAATTGGTTACAGACGTAATTGTACACTCATATATTGTATTAGTTGTTGGAACTACTGTTAGTGTTGCACCAGTGCCAACAACAGTTGCTGAGCCTTGTACTGTCCATGAATATGTTTTCCCACCCATGGGAGCATTTAAAACGGTACTTACACCACTACATGCGTTGACTGTTGTAGCTTTGGTAACACTAGAGCATGTAGCGTCTATATATGCATAACAATAGTGAGATCCGATTCCTCCATCATCAGGAGCACAATCCCTAACTTCATATTTAATTTTTACGTTCTTACCTATATAGTTGGATAAATCAACAAAAACGGGGGTCCAATTTTTGTAATAAGTAGTGCCTGAAGATAGGAAAGTTGGATCAGTTGAGTTTGCTACAACTAAGTAATCTGCACAAGTAATATTAGCTCCATTTTCATCAGTTATTGAAATTTTAAACATGGGTTGTTCATAAGGTTTATGAGAGCTATAATATTTCATTATAACTGCATAATAATATGAAAACATAGCATTCGAAGTAGTTACTGCGAATGTTTGTTCAATAGTAGCACCATTTCCATTTGCGTTATTTCCATCACCTAACTTTAATGAATGACTTCCTAAACCTGGTAATGGGCAGACCATTGGTATAGATGAAATTACAGGATCGTTACCTGGGCTAGTAATTGAATGTTGAGGTTTTAATGCTAGAGCGGAAGGCATAGTAGATGATGAGCAGAGCGGGTTATAAACAGTAGTAGCTGCAGGAGGTGAAATATTTCCATGATCAACATGTCCATAGGTTGGATACCAATCAGCGAAACTATTTGATTCAAATCCAATGTTTGTACAACCATTTCCGATAGTTGTAGCATTTGCAGAAATGGTATAAGCAAATCCATTAGGTGTAGGCCAGTTATCAACCATTACATAGTAACATTTTGTACTTGTTGCATTAAAAGCGGTTGACAAAGTTCCTATCACTTCTGAATTATCGCCAGAAGAATAAATACTTGACACCACTGTACTACCTGCAACTCCAGGAATTCCATCCCAAATTAAAAGCGAAGGGGAAACTGTAGATGATGTTGGTGTGTAATTTAAAGTTACAGTTATGTTTTGAGTAACCCCTGGACAGAAATAATAAAAATAATCTAATCCTGAAATATAAGTTGTTGGAAATCCTGTTGGTAAACCAGTTGCGGTTGTTGTAACATCATTTAATTTTCCAACAGTAGTACCTGAAACACTTGTAAAAGGAAAAATACTAGGGCTTGCCAATGCTTGTACCGGTGTATCTCCTCCTTGTGAATGTAATTTATCACCAAAAAAGAGTATAAAAAGACAAAATAATATATAATTATATCTTTTCATGATCACATCCTTTAGTTTTGATTTTAAATTTATTAAACGCAGAAGAAGTTAATAAATTTATGGAATTTTGATCGACTATATCTGTCGTTGAAATTGAAATGAAAAATTCAGAATTTCTCGTGATAACTTTAATATTACAAATACCTGTTTTGGATAAATAATAGTTTGATATTGATTTTAATGTTTCAGCATCTAGATTTTCAAGAATTTCATATTCATAATTTTTAATGCACTCTATTTCTTGCGAAAAAGAGAAATCTATGAATAGAAATGTGAATAAGAATACTATGTTTTTCATAATGAAATACCCAAATTGAAAGTTCAAATAAATTTAATTTATTTTTAATTTTTCTTAGCAGATATAGAATTAGTTTTTTATAAAAAAATTTTACGAATTTAAATTAATTTTTACAAAATGAGTTTCTATTTATACCAAAGTAAGGTTTAAATTACCATTCTTTAAATTAGGACGAATATCTTATTAATTTGGTTGCTTTTTTTAGATTAAATTTTAATTTATTTTAAAAAATAAAACTAACAATCAAATCATTATTTTTGTAGAATGACAAAAAAACAAGCATGGGTAAAAGCGCTTCGTTTGAGAACGCTTCCTTTATCACTTTCAGGAATAATTTTAGGTTCTTTTATAGCGGCTAAAAATGGATTTTGGGATTGGAAAATATTTTCATTAGCTATGTTGACGACTATTCTTTTTCAGATTGTTTCAAATTTAGCAAACGATTTAGGGGATAGTCAAAAAGGTGCAGATAATGCAGAAAGAATCGGACCGATGAGAGCTGTTCAATCTGGACTAATTTCTATTTCAGAAATGAAAAAAGCTGTGTTATTCACCTCGTTTTTAAGTCTTTGTTCAGCTTTGCCGTTGATTTACTTTGGGACTCAAAATATGTCAGTTAATATTTTGTGGTTTTATGTGTTGTTAACGGGGTTATGTATTCTTGCCGCAATTACCTATACTGTTGGCAAAAAAGCCTATGGATACAATGGGTTTGGTGATGTGTTTGTATTTATTTTCTTTGGATTAGTCAGTGTTTTAGGTGTGTATACCTTGTATTCAAAATCGTTTGATTGGTTGAACGTTTTGCCGGCAATAACGATTGGTTTGTTAAGTACTGCTGTATTGAACTTGAATAATATGAGAGATCGAATCAACGACGAAAAGGTAGGAAAGAGGACATTAGTAGTTCAGATTGGTGGAAACAAAGCAAAATTTTATCAAGCCTTTTTAATTATGGGGGGAATAATATGTCTGGCTATTTTTATTTCGAAACAAAATTCATTATTAGCTTATATTGGATTGTTACCATGTATTTTCTTGATCTTACATTTAAATAAAGTGATGCAAACAAAAAATCCTGCTGATTTTGATCCTGAATTGAAAAAAGTGGCTTTATCTACTTTTGCATTAGCTGTGTTTACTAGTATTTTTTTGAATATTTAAATTATTCCTCCCCTAATTTCGATAAAAACTCAATTTACTCACTCGGGAAGAACTAATATATGAAAGCAACATTTAAAAAACATACTTTTTATTTTAAAAATCCAAGTGGAACTAGTCGCGGGGTTTTGACTGAGAAGCATTCTTGGTTTATTGAATTAGTAGATGAAGATAATAATCATATTAAAGGAATAGGCGAATGTAGTATCATTCCAGGTTTATCCCCCGATTTTATTGATTTTGAATCGTATGAAATAAAGTTGAAAGAAGTGTGTGAATCTGTCGATTATTATCTTTCGAATCTAGATTTATTATCTGATTTTCCTTCAATACTATTTGGATTAGAAACAGCTTTGTTAGATTTGAATAACGGAGGAAGAAGAATCATTTTTGACAATTCATTTTCAAGAGGTGAAAGAAGAATTCCAATAAATGGATTAATTTGGATGGGAGATGAGCAATTCATGTTAAAGCAAATTGAACAAAAGTTAGAGGAAGGTTTTACTTGTTTAAAAATGAAGATAGGGGCTATCGATTTTGATTCAGAAATAAAGATTATTGAGGGAATTCGAAAAAGATATTCATCCAATGAAATAACTTTAAGAGTAGATGCAAACGGTGCTTTTTCTCCTGAAGAAGCAATAATGAAATTAACTATACTTTCAAATTACGATATACATTCAATTGAGCAGCCAATTCGACAAGGGCAATGCGATAAGATGAAAGAATTGTGTCTTAAAACTAACGTTCCGATTGCTTTGGATGAAGAATTAATCGGAATTAACCAACTAACAGAAAAGGAAAACCTAATTCAAACTATTTTACCACAATACATTATCTTAAAACCGAGTTTACATGGAGGTATTAAGGGATGTAAAGAATGGATAGAAATTGCGGAATCTTTATCAATCCCCTGGTGGATTACATCAGCACTTGAATCAAATATTGGACTAAACGCAGTTGCTCAATTTACAGGCGAATATCAAAATAATTTACCTCAAGGATTGGGTACTGGCAGTCTGTATACAAATAACATACCTTCCAATTTAACTATAGAAAAAGGGGAAATTTATATCACTAAATAACTCGTTCTAATTTTTTAGTTGCTGTATAAAACAAGTACCCCTCAACTTCACTGTAACCAATCTCATTTAGTGCTAAAACATATTCTGTGACTTGCTTTGCATATTTAGCATTCGGCATCCCGGTCTTATAATCTAAAATAATTGCCTTTTTTCGTATAACTCCCTCAACCTCAGCCTCATTCTTAACCTTAATCTTAACCTCTTTAACAATAATCTTATCTGGTCGAATTGTATTAAAAGCATCAATAATAATTGGTTGCTCACTGAGTATTTCAATATGATTTGAGAATAGTGATTGATAATCAGCATCTTGTAGAATTTCAATTCCTTCGGATTTTAATCGTTCTAAAAAGTCCATTTCAACTTCTCCCGATTTAATGAGTTGTAAAATAGTTGTTTCTATCTCATTCGGATGATTTGCTAATGAAAGCACTAAATGTAATTGGTTACCAAATCGTTGTGCATCTGATAATTGATTTACATCTTCTAAATCTTTTTGATCTTGCAAAGAAATATCAGGAAACCATAATCGATTTGTTACATTTTTAGGAATAAAATGAGGCGCTTCATTTGTTTCTGAATTACGAGTGATTTCAGTTTGTTCACCAACGGTCAATTTAAAGCCGTTGTCAATGTCCGTTTTATTTCCTTCTATTTGAGTTAATACACCATTGAAAAGCTCTGCAAATTTACTCCCTTTCTTATACTCGTGATTGATATATAGTCGTTCAATAGGACGTGTCATTGCTACATAACATTTATTGATTGAATCTGTTTTAATTTGTCCTAACTCTTGTTCTGTGAACGATTTGATTTCTTCCACAGGAGATTCTTTACCCGATGGTGTATATAAAATTCGTTCGTTTGTTGCTATTAAGAATTTCGACTTTGTATTGATAGTTAAATCAAAATCCATTTTCGGCAAAATAACAACAGGAAATTCTAGTCCTTTCGATTTGTGTATACTCATAATGCGAATTGCATTTTCACTTTCAGGAAGTTGAACGGCCGATTTTTTTCCTTTACTAATATAATGTTCTACAAAACCTTTCAAATCAGGACCTTTCGTTAAATCGAATTCATGCGACATGTCGGCTAAATGATGTAAATAGGGATTTGTTAATTCATCAAATTTTATCAAGGCATAAAACTTTTGAATTAAATCGTAGATGTTTTCATATTTTGTAAAGAATTCAATTTTAGAACCAAAATTATCTGCTAAAAATTGATCATCATTAAAGATTCTATATTTTTTACCTGTCGTTGGATTTACTTTTTCAATCAAATATGATTTATAATTTTGATATGCATTTTCTGGAAATAGTCTGAAATACTTTTCGCCAAAGCGTCTTTTTTCATTTTCACTTAAAGGATTTAATCTTCTTCTCAAATAAGCGATTGTTAATTGAACAGCAGGAGAACTATCGACCAATAAAGAATCTGCAGATACAACTTCATATCCATTTTCAGACAAAGCAATTGCCCAAGTTGAACAATCTTTGTTTTTGTTTCCTAAAATACAGATATCACCTCTTTTAAAGCCGTCTCTTTCGCACGCTTCAATCCATTCGATTAATTGTGTTATTTCATTTGTCTCTTCTGCAATTTCTTTCGAAATTATTTCTATATATCCCTCTTTAGTTGATTTTGGATGCTGATAAACAGAGTTGTAAAACGATTTAAACTCTTCGTCTAATTCGTTTCGTAATGTTTCAAAAAATTGATTATTAAAATTTACAATTACCGCTGATGAACGCCAATTATCTTCTAAAGCAATTGTTTCACCCATTAATTTGAAATAAGCGGAACGTTCGGCAACTTTTAAATCTTTATCTGGATTGTAAATTGCTGGCAGTTCAACAAATTGCTCGGCCACACCATTTTTGAAACGGTAAATTGATTGCTTCGGATCCCCAACTATTAAATTGATGTTTTCTTGTGAGATAGATTCGTGTAACAGCGGAACCATATTTAACCATTGTAAATGGGATGTGTCTTGAAATTCATCCAATAAGAAATGATGAAAACGAGTTCCTAATCTTTCGTATATAAACGGTGCTTCTTCATTTTTAACTAATTCCGAAATAAGCTTATTGAATTCTGAAATACGAATTAATTGTTCATCTTTTCGAACTATATCCAATTGCTTTGCCATAAATTGAAGCAAAGCCATATTGTAGAAGTTTTTAATGTAAAGTGAAATACTAGTGAATGTTGTCAATACTTTTTTCCATTCTGAATGAAGTGAAAGAAATTCTTGTTTTATGTGAGAAGGAAATATTTTTTTAGCAGGAACTTCATTTTCACACGTCTTTAAAAAAGCAGGTGTAAATAATTCTTTCGTTGGAATAGATTTGTAGGAATTTAATTTCAAAATGGGTTTTGAAGTATTAGAAGCTCCTGGTAAATCTTTTTCGTTGATGTTTTCATTTTGATACAATTGAAAAACGGATTGACACTTTCCGATGAAATCATCTTCCATTCTTTTCTTTTCAAATTTTAATTGATGCAACATCTCGTTTGAAAAATCACTTTCCATCAATTGTTCAACGATCGAAAAATAATTTTCTTTCTGCAGAATACTAGCGAATTGGATGAGGTTTTTTCTGAAATCCCATTTTTCTCCTTCTTCAATGTTTTCTTTCGCATAAGAGAAAACAAGTTGAGTCAATTTTTCTAATTCAGCCTGACCTAATTGACTCATCATTGTATCTACCACTCTTTCAATTACTTCACTTTCATTTAAAATGATTTCGAAATCGTTCGGTAAATTTAAATCACGACTAAAAGAACGTATCAGTTTAAGATTGAATTTGTCTATGGTCAAAACGTGGAAATCTTCATATCTGTGAAGGATGTTTTTCAAGACTATTTGAGCTCTCACATGAACTTCTTCAGGATCAATACCTAATGAATCTCCTATTAATAGTGCATAATCTTCTGATTTTTTCTTGTATTTATCAGGAAAACTTAGTTGGTCTAATGCTTGAATAATTCGACTTTTCATTTCTAAAGCCGCTTTATTCGTAAAGGTCATCGCAATAATATTAGCAAAACGATAGGTGTTTTTTGCATCACATAATAATAATTGAATATACTCTTTAACAAGGTTAAATGTTTTTCCACTTCCAGCAGAAGCATTTAGGATTTTTAAAGGTTTTTCAGTTGTGTTTTTCATTTCGAATGATTTTAAAAATAAAGATAAGAAGTAAAAACTGAAAAGGGTCTTTTTTAGGTTAAAATCTAATTTATTTTGATACTACCGCCCAAGCAACATTAAATTTGAAATAAATTAAAACTTCACTAGATTTTGGAATAATTAAAATAATGATTTGATTTTAAGTGTGTTAAAAAACAAAATGGGGAAATTAAATTTTTAATTTCCCCATTTTTAATATGAATAGATTTTATTATTTGAATCCAATTTTATTATTCAAATTTTGAGCGCTATCTAACACTTTTTGTTTCATTTCTTCCATGTACACCATCAATTTTTCTAAAAGTTCTGGATTAGAAGAACCAATGATTTTAGCTGCCAAAATACCGGCATTTTTCGATGCATTCAAAGCAACTGTTGCAACTGGAATACCATTCGGCATTTGTAGAATAGATAAAATACTATCCCACCCATCTATCGAATTGCTTGATTTTACTGGAACTCCAATTACCGGTAATGGAGTTAAAGATGCTGTCATTCCAGGTAAATGAGCTGCACCACCTGCACCTGCGATAATTACTTTTAACCCTCTTTTGTGAGCGTTTTTAGCATATTCAAACATTAATTCAGGAGTTCTGTGTGCTGAAACAATATTCATTTCGAATTCAATTCCAAACTCTTTTAAAATATCTGCTGCATCTTGCATTACCGGTAAATCAGATGCACTCCCCATAATAATTCCTACTTCTGCCATTTTTATTTTTTTTCAAAGATAATTTATAAATTTTTGATTTTTGATTTTTGATGTTGAATTTTAATTAAACATTCAACATCAAGCATTCAACATTATTTTTTGCACCGAAGGGCATCTCAGTTTGAGGATGTCGGCTAAGCTTGTCGAAGTCACACTCCCAAACTTTCTTTCAAAGGTCCATAAGCTGTTCTACTAATTGGAATTCTTTTTCCTGAACGTAAAATGGCAACATAGGAGTTTTTTTCAAACGCCTCAATTTTTGTTAATTCGTTAATATTAATAATGTAAGAACGGTGAATACGTGTAAATTGAGAAGGATTTAATGCTTTCTCGAAGTAATTCATTGTTTTTTTCTTCAAATGGTATTTTTCTTTCGTATAGACTTTTACATAATCATCATATGCTTCGAAATAATGAATTTCACTTGTTGGAATTATTTTAATTTCTGCACCATCCTTGATTACAACTCTTAAATGTTCATCTGGCTGTTTGTTTTCAATTTCAGTTAAGTTCGAAATTGGATTTGAACCTAAATTACCTGTTTTTTTCCATTTGTCGATTGCTGTATCAAAACGTTCTTTAGTAAATGGTTTTAAAAGGTAATCAACAGCAGATGCTTCAAAGGCTTTTAAGGCATATTGATCAAAAGCAGATGTGAAAATGATAGATGGAGAATCTGAAAGTAATTCTAACATTTCAAATCCATTGATTCGAGGCATTTGAATATCTAAAAAGATAAGGTCTGGTTCTAATTCTGCGATTTTTTTGACACCATCAAATCCATCACTGCATTCAGCTATGACTTCAAAGTCTTCGTGTTTTTTTAGATATTCTTCTATAATTGACCTAGCTAAAGGTTCATCGTCTATAATAATTACTTTTGTCATCCTTGAGGAATTATAAGTTTTGTGGTAAACTGAGTCTCTGTTTTATCGATTATCAATAAGTCTTTTTGTCCGTACAATAAATATAATTTACGTTGAATAGAGCTTAATCCGAAGCCAAGACCTTTAGATGTTTTTTCAGATTCTAATGTGTAGGGGTTAGAAATAGATATTTTTAATTGATTGTTTTCGCAGAATGAATGTATACGAATCGTAACGTCTTCTGTTTGACCATAAAGACCATATTTAATTGCATTTTCAACAATTGGTTGTAAAATTAGAGATGGAAGTTTAGCTTGATTACACTGTTCATCAATTTGAAATTCAACTTGTAATCGATGTCCGAATCGAACTTTTTCAATTTCTAGATATAGATTTAAGTAATTTATTTCTTCCGTTAGGGGCATAAGTTGCTCCTTTTCACGACTCAAAGTTCCTCTCAAGAAATCAGATAGTAAATGAACCATTCTTCTTGCCTCTTCAGGCTTCACGATCGTTAAAGCACTAATAGAATTTAAACTATTAAATAAAAAATGCGGTTGTAACTGCTGTTGAATATTTTTTAATTCAGCATTATTCAATTGTCTTTCAATTTCGATTAATTTTTGAGTGGTAGATTCCTGTACTTTTTTGAATTTATCAATCCATAATTGATAAAAAGTAAGAAATAATAAAAAGTAAATTAATAAGAAACGGTAAATAGCATCGTGATTATATCCAAATTCAAAAGAGATGTCTTTTTTGAAAATGGATGAGAAAACAAAATGAGAAATAGCTAGATGGATATAACTGAATGAACCTATGAAAGCTATATTTGAAATGGAAATAATATTCTTCGATTGATAATAATTTAGAATCAATTTAAGAATGAAAGTGAAAAATAATAACAAGAAATTTGAAACAAATGCATCTACAAAGGAATAGAACCAACCAAAATTCAAATGATGTAAAATTAAAAACTGAATCGCAAAAGAGATTGACCACCAGCTAATTATCTGAATAGTTTCATTCTTTTTTAAATTCTCAATGTTTTCTTTCATTTTATTTTACTTTGAGACGGATTAAATACGTCTTTACAAAATTAGACATTGAATCTTATCAATGTTAAAAATTGCATTTTATTAAAGTTAGACATTGCATGCAATTTCTCTACCTTGGTTTTTCGGAAATGACCTAAAACCTAAAACACCCAATACCTAACACCCAATCAACACCTACTTAAAACTTTTAATATCAACACCACCGAATATACAATCTCCCTTTAGTATCAATATTTTATGATCAATGCTTTCATTCGGATTGATAATTCTTTTGTCTTCTATTCCTCCAAAAATCGAATTCAATTCAGATTTAACTTGCCAATTGGATGGAATAATTAAACTAACACCTCCAAAAACACAAGAGATTTCTATAATTGCTTGTTCTTCAAATTCAACGTTAAGCAGATTTAATTCAGTACCTCCAAAAATATTCGAAACATTAGCACCTTTGAAATTTTTAGATACTATATTTTTACTTACACCTCCAAAAATGGCAACAGAATCCACAAATTCATCTTCTGAATAATCTTGTAAATTTTGTTGGTTGAAATGTTTGTATTTTTTCCATTTATTCTCACATTTCTTGTATTTATGTCGTTTAAAAATAAGACCTAATCCAAAAGCAATTATAATGGATGGCCAAATAATATTTGTGTTAATTGTATTTGGATAAAATTCATTAATCATAAATAAAGAGCCTATTCCTAAAACAATCCATCCTTTTGAAAATGAATGTTTTATTAGTAAAACTATTCCAAGGCCAATCAAAAATATTTGCCAAGAGAAAAAACATTTTGGCATAGGATATCCAATTTCATTCAGTAAATAAATGAATCCAAACGTAACAATTAATATACCTGCTGCAATTTTTCCTCGTTTTTGTTTTTTTTGCCATTTCAAAAAATCGAAATGGTCTTCCGAGTTAAATTTTTGAGTTTCCATAATTACTATTTTATTTCTACAAATGTAAATAACAAGTTATTCATTCTTTATCTATTATAGGTAAAAGGTAGCTATTTTTCGGTGAGTAGTTTTTTAATCTGATTTTTTTGAGGATGACAATGTCTATTAGAATTAAATATTGCAATAGTCCACTGATTTTAACATGAAACGGGTGAATAAAAAAAAGCTGGCAGTTATGCCAGCTTTTTTAAAGTTCAAATAGACATACGACTCATAAGTCTAATGTCTACCATCTAAAAATTTAAAGTCTAATTTAAAGAGTTCCTCTTTTTTCTTGTTCTCTTTCGATTGATTCAAACAATGCTTTGAAGTTACCAGCACCAAATCCTCTTGCACCCATTCGTTGAATGATTTCGAAAAATAAAGTTGGACGATCTTCAACTGGTTTAGTGAATATTTGCAATAAATACCCTTCCTCATCAGCATCAATCATGATAGCTAATTTTTGCAATTCTTTGATATCTTCTTTCATCATATCCATATGAGAACCAAGTCTTACAGGTATTTGATCATAATAATCTTGTGGTGGAGCTGATAAGAATTCAATTCCTCTAGCTTTCATTTCTGTAACAGTTTTGATTATATCATCAGTTGCAATTGCAACATGCTGAACACCAGGACCATTATAAAAGTCTAAATATTCTTCAATTTGAGAACGTTTTTTACCTTTTGCGGGCTCATTAATTGGGAATTTAATACGACCATTTCCATTACTCATTACTTTACTCATCAAAGATGAATATTCAGTAGTAATTTGTTTGTCGTCAAATGATAAGAAATTAACAAATCCCATTACATCTTCGTACCATTTAACCCAAATATTCATTTCATTCCAACCTACATTTCCAACCATGTGGTCGATGTATTTCAACCCAATAGGTGCAGGATTATAATCAGATTCCCATTTTTTGAAACCTGGTAAGAACTCACCCGTGTAGTTTTTACGTTCAACAAACATATGAACTGTTTCTCCATAAGTATAAATTCCAGCACGAACTACTTCTCCAAATTCATCTGTTTCAACTGTAGGTTCCATATATGAACGAGCACCTCTTTTAGTAGTTTCTTCATATGATTTGCGAGCATCTTCAACCCATAATGCAATAACTTTTACACCATCTCCATGTTTTTTCACATGTTCTCCAATTGGAGAATCTTCAACTAATGCTGTTGTTAAAACTAGTCTTATTTTATCTTGTTTCAAAACATAAGAAACGCGATCTTTTACTCCTGTCTCAAGTCCTGCATATGAATGCGATTGAAAACCAAACGCAGTTTTGTAAAAGTGAGCAGCTTGTTTTGCATTACCAACATAAAACTCAACATAATCCGTTCCCATTAAAGGCAAGAAATCTTGCGCTCCCTCAAATATTTTCTCTAACCCGTAATCTACACTTTTTACTTCTTTAGCCATTTTTTTTTGTTTTTTGTGAGAGACGGAATAAAATCCGTCTTTACATTTTTATATAATTGTACAGACATTGCAGTGCAACGCCTCTTCTGATTAATGATTTACAACCAGCTTGTAACGTAACTTTCGTCTTGCATATCTAATGCAGCTTGTGTTAATTTTAATGGTTTGAATGTATCAACCATAACCGCTAATTCTGCCGTTTCTTTTTGACCAATACTTCTTTCCATTGCTCCTGGATGAGGTCCGTGAGGAATTCCTCCTGGGTGTAAAGACATATATCCTTTTTCAACATGATTTCTACTCATGAAATCACCATCAACATAATACAATACTTCATCAGAATCGATATTGCTATGATTGTAAGGTGCTGGAATAGATTTAGGATGATAATCGTACAAACGAGGACAGAACGAGCAAATTACGAAGTTATGTGCTTCAAATGTTTGATGAACAGGAGGTGGTTGATGAATTCTTCCAGTAATTGGTTCGAAATCGTGAATACTAAACGCGTATGGGAAGTTAAATCCATCCCAACCAACAACATCAAATGGATGTGAAGCATATACTAATTCGTGAAGTACATTTTCTTTTTTTATTTTGATTAAGAAATCACCATTCTCATTGTGCGTTTCTAATTCAGAAGGACCTCTTAAATCACGCTCACAAAATGGCGAATGTTCTAGTAATTGTCCAAAACCATTTCTGTAATTTCTTGGAGTTAAAACAGGACTAAAAGACTCAACAATGAATAAACGATTGTCTTCAGTGTCGAAATCGATTTGGTAGATCATTCCACGAGGAATCACCAAATAATCTCCATATGAGAAGTCAATGTTTCCAACAAGAGTTCTTAATTTACCCGTGCCTTTGTGAATAAAAATTACTTCATCAGCATCAGCATTTTTATAAAAATACGTTCTAAGTGATTTTTGAGGTGCAGCAACTGCAATATTTAAATCGTTGTTAAACATTACAATAACTCTACTATCTAAAAAGTCAGCAGTTGGTTTAATGTCGAAACCACGCAACATTCTAGATGAAATATTTTTTCCAACCGCAGCGATTGGAGTAACGTCTTTGGGTTCAGATACAGATTTTACTTGAGTTGGACGTTGAGTGTGATACAACAATGATGAAAATCCGTGAAATCCTTCTGTTCCAAATAATTGTTCATAATATATTCCACCTTCTTCTTTTTCAAAGACGGTATGTCTTTTGTGAGGAATCTTTCCTAATTTATAATAAAATGGCATAATTAAAATTTCAATTGTGAATAAATAGACAAATAGATAGAATTTAGAAGCTCATTCAGGCTTTCTAATAATCATAAATTTCAATAAAATTGAAAGTTCATTCCACATAAAAATCCATTTTTATTTAACAAATATATAAAAACGCTTGGAATGAAAAAATACAGAAGCCTTTTATTTAACAATTTTGTTTTTTTTCTGAAACCATTATGCAAAATGACTTCAAAACTTTAAATTTGTACTCAAATTATTAGGATTGACTATGAGAAAAGTATTAGTTATCGGTGCAGGAGGGCAAATTGGTTCTGAATTAGTTTTAGAATTAAGAAAAAGATTTGGTCAAGATGCTGTAATTGCTTCCGATGTCAAAACTGAATGTCCAGCAATTATTACTGACGGACCATATGTTCAACTTGATATTTTAAATAAAGAAGAAGTTAGAGGGTATGTTATAAATAACTCTATTACAGAGGTTTATCTTTTGGCTGCTTTGTTATCGGCTACAGCAGAGAAAAATCCTGACTTTGCCTGGAAGTTAAATATGGAAGGATTGTTTACCATTTTAGATTTAGCAAAGGATGGTTATTTGAAAAAAATATTTTGGCCAAGTTCGATAGCTGTTTTTGGTCCTACTACTCCGAAAGTTAATACTCCTCAATATACAGTAATGGAGCCTTCAACTGTTTATGGGATTTCTAAACAAGCTGGTGAAAGGTGGTGCGAATATTATTACAATAAGTTTAATGTAGATGTAAGAAGCATTCGTTATCCTGGTTTAATTTCATACACTAGTTTACCTGGAGGAGGAACAACTGACTATGCCGTAGATATTTTTTACAGAGCGAAAAAAGAAGGGAAATTCGAATGTTTTTTATCTGAAGAAACAGAATTACCAATGATGTTTATGTCTGATGCTATAAGAGCTACAGTTGAATTAATGGAAGCTCCAAAAGAACAAATCACAATTCGATCCGCTTATAATTTATCAGGTTGTAGTTTTACCCCTGTCTCTTTGACAGAAAAAATTAAACACCATATACCATCTTTCGAGATAACTTATAAACCTGATTTTAGACAGGAAATAGCAGACAGTTGGCCGAAATCGATAGACGATTCAATTGCACGTAAAGATTGGGGATGGCAAGAAGAATATGGAGTTGAGAAAATGGTTGATGTTATGTTGAAAAACGTTAATCCTGATTTGATTTAATTTTTATTCAGGGGAAATAATTATTTATTTAAAGGCTATAAAACGCGATTTATCTAAAACTATTCACAAATATTCGCTTATTTGTTTTTTTATTTATATATTGGCAGTTAATCTACGATAATATTAAAAATTTTATTTTAAATGATTAAAAAATTATTTTTGAGTTTTTTGCTTTTTGGGTTTATTTTCGTGCCTTCTGATTCTTTTGCTTTGGATCAAGATGATAGCAAATTAAACAAAACAGATTCTGAGGGTAAAAAACAGGGGAAATGGGTTTATTATGGCAAAGATCGTCCTGAAGAAGGTTATCCTGCTAATGGGAAAATTGAAGAAGGAAATTATAAAGACGATCGAAGAGAAGGGATATGGGTTAAATATCATACTGACGGAATAACTCCAAGATTAAAAGGTGATTATGTAAATAATCGTCCTCAAGGAACTTATGTAAAATACCATCCAAATGGTAAGATTAAAGAACAAGGTAAATTTGAGAGAAACCAATACAGAGATTCTTTAGTTAGATACAATGAAAATGGGAAAGTTGAGTACCAAGCTGATTATAATACTGAAGGAAAAGAGCAAGGTAATGTTAAATATTACTACGATAATGGTCAAGTTGAATTTGAATATACTGCTCAAAATGGATCTCCAGTTGGAAAAGCTGTTCGTTATTATGAGAACGGAGATGTAAAAGAAATTATTCAATATGCCTCTGATGGTAGTGTTGCAAAAAGTGAACCAAAAGAAATGGTTCACCCAAGTGTAAAGGTTGTAGATCCAGGAGCATCTAGAGAGACAGCCCCAAAAACTGCTACACCTCGAACCAAAGGAGTCCCATTTTTACCAAATGGTTACAATAAAGTGTACAATGCTAATGATGAAATTTGGTTAGATGGTGTATTTAAAAATAGTAATCTTTGGGAAGGTAAAGTATATGAATACGATAAAGATGGTATTCTTTTAAATGTGAAAGTATTTAAAGGTGGAGTTTATCATTCTGATGGACAATTATAAAAAAAGAAATTAGAGGCTCGTTAAGAGCCTTTTTTTATGCTTAAAAATAAAAGAAAGTGAGTTTTAATGAATTGATATTAAATCAAATTCCACCTGTAGATGTCGTTGGAGTTGAAAAACAAATTGACTTAATTCGTGAAAATTGTTCACAAAGGGAAGTGAGTATTCAAGATGTAAGAATTATTTTGAATATGATTGATTTAACGACTCTAGACGGAAGAGATACAGAAACTAAGGTACGTAAAATGTGTTTTAAAGCAGTTAATTTAAATACTGTTTATGATCAGATTGATTCGGTTGCGGCAATTTGTGTTTATCCTTCAATGTTGAAAACGGCCAAAAATGAATTACTTAATTCTTCCGTTAAATTAGCCTCAGTAGCAACTGGTTTTCCAAGTGGCCAAACTTTGTTACCTGTAAAATTGTTAGAAACACAATTGGCACTTGACCATGGTGCTGACGAAATAGACATGGTTATATCCCGAGGAAAATTTCTAGAAGGTGAATATAACTATGTTTTTGATGAAATAGCTGCTATAAAAGAGATTTGCAAAGGGAATACATTAAAAGTGATTCTAGAAACAGGGGAATTAGAAACATTTGATAATATTCGAAAGGCTAGTGATATTGCAATTTATGCTGGCGCTGATTTTATAAAGACTTCTACAGGTAAGATTCATCCAGGAGCAACATTATCTGCCAACTTAGTGATGTTACAATCAATAAAAGATTATTATGATAAAACAGGAATTAAGATAGGAATTAAACCTTCAGGAGGTCTATCTTCAATAGAAGTTGTTTTACCTTATTTAGAAATGATTAGAGCGGTTTTGGGAGAACATTGGATTACAAATAAATTAGTTCGATTTGGCGCTAGTAGCTTAGCTAATAATGCATTAGAAGAAATTTTAAAAATGGAAAATGGAAAAGATCAATCAACAGATTATTTTTTATTTGGGTAATTGAATGTTTCATTGCATTTTATTGAAGTAGATGCAAGGCATGCATTGCATCTACTTCAATAAAATGCAATCAATTAAAACCCTTGATTAAATCGTTTATGTTTTCTATCAACAGTTTTATCTAAACGTGTTGAATAATCTTCACTGTCTTCGATCATTTCTTGATCTAATTGCTTAGTAACGCTTATTGGAACATATTCTACAGCAACATTTGTTTTGTCTAATCCAAAATCTTCAGCTGGTGTAAGTCCAGTCATTTTAATAAAACGGTAAACTTTAACAAAAATGATCTGAAATGTAGTTAATAAATTATCAGTTGCTACCCTTGAGTTCAATACAATGAACTTAAAATCTACACCTTCAATCTTATCTTTTATGCTTTCAAAAACGCTCTCACCCGTCAATTCACCTTTTTCAACCATTTTATCATGAATTTTACGCATCATAAATTCAACACGATGTTCTTCCTTGAATCCGAAATTTAAAGATACATAATAGCAATGTTTATCAATTATTTCATTTACAGAATAATGTACCCCCCAAGGTTCATTTGTAATGTTTAAATGTAAAAACCATGTAACTTCAGCTTTCCTTGGGCGTTTTTTAAACAGAGAATAAAACACTGTCGAATCTATTTTTTGAGGAGAATCACTTCTTGTAGGGTAAACTAAATTAGTTGCTTCGTATGCAATTTTTTCATCTAATCTAACAGCTTTTAAAAGTGGAATTACTTGATTCATTGGCACATACTCTGTAATGTTTTTTCTCAGCTCTTTAGCCTTATTATAAAGATAAAGTAGTATGAAAAAGACGATAGATAATGATAATGTAAACCATCCTCCTTCGAATATCTTTCCAAGATTTGACATTAAAAAGATTATTTCAATAATTAAAAAAACACAAAATATAGTTATATAAATATATTTCAATTTTGGTTTTCTCATTATTAATAACACTCCTAAAAGCATTGATGTCATTACCATGTTAATTGTAATGGCAAGCCCATATGACGCTTCCATTGCTTTTGCGTTTCTGAAAATGTAAATAACTAATAAACACCCTGCCATTAAGAACCAATTAATAAAAGGAATGTAAATGTGTCCATTATGCTCAGTCGGATATTTAACTTTTAGATTGGTCCATAATTTTAATTTGATAGCTTCATTCATCAATGTGAAAACACCTGTAATTAATGCTTGAGAGGCTATAATTGTAGCTGCAGTAGCTATTACAATAACAAATGGCAGAATATTATCCGGAACCATTGTGTAAAAAACAGTTTTATTGGGAGCTAATTTAAATCCAGGTTTTAAACAAAGGGCTGCTTGACCTAAATAGTTGATTACGATTAGAATACTCATTATAGACCAGCTAAAGCGTATGTTTTTCTTTCCGCAATGTCCTAAGTCAGAATATAATGCTTCAGCTCCAGTTGTACATAAGAAAACAGATCCTAAAACCCAGAATCCCCCTTTTACATTTACAATTAAATTGTAAGCGTAATAGGGGTTGAAAGCTTTTAAAACTTCAGGATTAGAAGATATATGGGAAAGGCCTAAATAACCTAAAAGGGCAAACCAAACAATCATTATTGGACCGAAAACTTTACCAATAGACGCTGTTCCAAATTGTTGAATAAGGAATAAAGCAACGATTATCCCCGAAACAATTGGAATCGTAGGAAGTTTAGGGTAAATAGAATTAATACCCTCTACTGCAGAAGAAATTGAAATAGCAGGTGTTATAAAGCCATCAGCTAAAAGTGTAGCACATCCTATTAATGCAGGAATAATTATCCATTTTACTTTTTTCTCTTTTAACAAAGCAAAAAGTGCAAAAATACCACCTTCTCCTTTGTTGTCAGCGTTTAAAGCTAGATAAATATATTTGATAGTGGCTAATAAGATTAACGTCCAAATAACTGCTGAAAGACCTCCTAATATTAAAGCTGGATCATATTTACCTTTTGTAATTGCATCAAAAACATATAATGGCGATGTCCCTATATCTCCAAAAACAATACCTATTGTAATAAGGAAACCTGCACCACTTAATTTATTGGCATTAAAACCAGACATATTTTTTTAATTTAAATAACGAGGGTAAAAATACAAAAGGAAAATGATAGGTAGTTTAAATTAACGAAGAATCTGAGAAAAATGTTAAATTAAGGTTAAGATTAAGTCTGAGGTTGAGATTGACAAAAAAAAGGTCCTACAAATGTAGAACCTTTTAATTTATTCATAAATAGGAACTTTTTTTATAAGTTTCATACTTAATCTCAACTTAAATCTTAATCTTATTTTTATCCGATTAAAGCTTCGTAAGCAGCTGCGTCTAAAAGATTAGAAGTTTCATTTGCGTCTTGAATTTTAATTTTAATCATCCAACCTTTTCCATAAGGATCAGAGTTAACGTATTCTGGATTAGCATCTAATTCTGAATTGAATTCAATAATTTCACCAGCTAATGGTAAAAATAAATCAGAAACTGTTTTCACAGCTTCAACTGAACCAAAAACTTCTTCAGCATTTAATGTTTCACCTTCAGTTTCGATCTCTACATAAACGATATCACCCAATTCTCCTTGAGCGAAATCTGTAATTCCGATTGTTGCGATATCACCATCAATGCTCACCCATTCGTGATCCTTTGTGTACTTAAGATTTGTTGGAATACTCATTTTATTTTAATTTTATACAAATGTATAATTTTTTTCATTCTATTATTGAGTGATTGTAACATATTCTTGTTTTTTGTTAATTTTCATTGTTAAATCCTATAGTTAATGAAGATTTTTCTTAATATTTTAGAATAAAGTGCCTGTAATTCTTATAAGTCTTTATCTAATGTCTAAAAATCTAATGACTATAAAAATTCTTTTATTTAGTTTTGTACCATCATGATAAAGCCAGAACAATTAAAAGAAGTAAGCAATCGTATTGATGCTATTGAAGATTACCTTAAGATTAAGGAGAAAAAAATGCAATTAGCAGAGGAGGAATTAAAAACGCAAGATCCAAGTTTTTGGGATGATGCTAAAAAAGCAGAAATTCAAATGAAAGCAATTCGAAGTTTGAAATATTGGGTTTCTACTTTTGATACTTTAAAGGGGGCTTATGAGGATTTAGAAGTTTTAAATGATTTTGCAAAAGAAGGTGATGGAGACGATAAAGAATTAAAAGAGCTTTATGATTCTTTATTGGTTGAAGTTGATGCTTTGGAATTAAAAAATATGCTTTCTGGAGAGGAAGATGCTTTGAGTGCTGTACTTCAAATTACCGCTGGTGCAGGTGGAACTGAAAGTTGTGATTGGGCATCTATTCTTACTCGAATGTATATGATGTGGGGGCAAAAAAATGGGTATAAAATAAAGGAGTTAAATTACCAAGAAGGTGATGTTGCGGGAATTAAAACAGTTACTTTAGAATTTGAGGGTGAATTTGGATTTGGCTATTTAAAAGGAGAAAATGGTGTTCATCGATTGGTTCGTATCTCACCATTTGATTCAAACGCGAAAAGACATACTTCTTTTGCTTCTGTTTATGTGTACCCTTTAGTTGATGATACAATTGAAATTCATGTTAATCCCGCAGATATCACATGGGATACTTTTAGATCGGGTGGAGCAGGTGGTCAGAATGTAAATAAAGTAGAAACGGCTGTACGATTAAAGCATGGTCCTTCTGGAATTATTATTGAAAATTCTGAGTCTCGTTCTCAATTAGGAAACAAAGAAAAAGCGATGCAATTATTAAAGTCTCAATTATATGAACTTGAATACCGAGCTCGTATGGAAAAGAGAAATGAAATTGAGGCCGGGAAAAAGAAAATTGAATGGGGATCACAAATCAGAAATTATGTACTCCATCCTTATAAATTAATTAAAGATGTTAGGACAGGTCACGAGACAGGAAATGTAGATGCCGTTCTTGATGGGGATTTAAATGATTTCTTGAAATCTTATTTGATGACTTTCGGAAATTGATTTGGGTGTTAGGAGTTTGGTATTGGGTTTTAGCTCAGCACAGACCTAATACCTAACTAAACCATTCACCTCATTCACCAAACCATTTCCCTCTGAAAATCTCAAAATACCGCTTATTTCAGCCTTAGACAGAGTATTTTTTTTTAGCCCGATAAACCTATATAAATTTGCAATAGTAGTTATAGTTTATTTTATGTTTAGGTAACCGGGCTTATAATCGTCATTATTTTTATAATAAATAATGACGGTTGCATTCCGGCTTTTTTTTGCCTATTTTTTTATTTTTTAACCGACCCACAATAATCTAACATCTTTATTATTATTTTAATTTTTCATGCGACTTTTTGAACGAAATTTTCGTCTGATGATTATAAATATTATTGCTAATTTTGTTTTGTATATAATTTGCAAGAATTGCTTTAAAAATATATATCTATAAATCCAATATTAAACTATGAAAAGATTTTCTAATTTATTTTTAAGTATATCGATACTGTTTTTATCGTTATCTAGTTATGGTGCTGATTGGTATGTGGATGATAATAGTAATGTAGGAGATCTTTACACGCCTAATTCTATATCAGGCGCGAACACACCTTCGACTCCAGGAACATCGATAGCGCCTTTTGGATCCTTAGACTATGCTCTTTCTAGAGCTTCAAATGGCGATTTTATTTATGTTGATGTAATGTTATTTCGATTATGGGCTGATATGACAAATTCAAATCTAATAACATATTCTAGTGGAATTACTAAATACAATACTCTAGTTAGTGGTGCAGCTATACCTTTTAATATAAACAAATCTGTAACTATTATAGGAGCAGGATCGGGCTCAACAATTTTTCATGGAGATAATGATAATGTAGTTTTTGCAAATATTACAGCTAGTAATGTTACTATCAAAAACATATATATCAAAAATTATTTTAATGATGCTTCATCCTCAGCACAAGTAATCAATATAACAGGAAATATTTCTAATGTTTTATTAGATGGAGTAGTAATTAATGGTTGTCAGGGTGGAACTAATACTTTACCAAATATAAATATATCAGGAGGTGCTAGTGTTCAAATTAAAAATTCATTTTTTAAATGTTCTGGTTTTACAGGTAATGCAGGAGGTGGTATTCTTGTAAATAATTCAACTTTAGTTGTTGAAAACTCCTTGTTTTACCAAAATGAGAATTATGCTTTCAATGGTGGTGCAATTTTGATTTCGGGTTCTTTAAGTAATGTTTCAGTTTTAAATTCAACTTTTACAGATTGTAGAGCTAAGAATGGTGGTGCTATTTATCAGGGTGCAGGAGTACTTTCAGTTGTAGGATCTTGCTTTAATTCAAACTTAAGCTCTAGTGCTTCTCCAAGTGATGGTGGAGGTGCGTTTTGTATATCAGGAGCAACTGCAACGGCAACTTTCTCAGACTGTATATTTTCTGGAAATGAAACAACAAATAATTATATAAAAAATAATGGGTCCTCAGATGGAGGTGCAATTAATGTCAAATCAGGGCTTGTTAACTTAAATAATTGTGCTTTTAATTTAAATAATGCATCTGATGATGGAAGTGATATATTTATTACTGGTGGCACTATTAATGTTACAAATACAAGGTTTGAATCAGTTTATGCAGGAAATAAAACTAATATTCAAAGAAATGGAGGAACTGTAAATTTAGAAAACTCTGGTGATGCAGTTGCAAATGGAAGCGGTGTAAGTGTTACACAGCCTGAAACTGTCGGATTAATAAATGAAGTAAATACAAATGCTCCCACAGGAACACCCCTTACAGCTTGTTTTGAGACATCCGCTATACTATCATGTTCTGCTTCTTTAGACTGTAGTAATGAAACTAATAAACCAGTTATTTTTAATTGCGCAACAGACAAATCTTTTGTTGGTTGTTCAGTTGTATTAGGTGATTACCGTGCCGAGGTATCAGCTTATGATGACTGTTCTTTTACAGTAAGTCAAAATCCTTTACCTGGCACTGTTGTAAATGTAAATACTGTTGTAACAATTACTGTAACAGATAGCAAAGGTAACTTTTCATTATGTTCATTTGATGTAACCCTTGGTGGAGGTACGCCTATTCCTGTAGTTGGTATAATCGTTCAACCAACTTGTTCTACTCCGACAGCAAGCGTTGATTTAAGTGGATTACCATCATCAGGAACTTGGACAATTACAGCAAGTCCTGGAGCTCTTACTCAAACTGGAACAGGAACAACGGCAAATTTCACAGGATTATCTGCTAATACTACTTATACATTTACTGTAACAGATGGTGTTTCGGGATGTACTTCTCCTTCATCTGCTAATGTAATAATTAATGTCTCATCTGTTCCAACTACTCCAACAGCAACAGTAACAACTCAGCCTACTTGTGCTATTACAACAGGAACGATAACTGTTACATCTCCAGCGACAGCATTAAATGTTACTTATACAGTAACAGGCACATCACCAGTAGTTGCGCCAATCACTAATTCAACAGGAATATTTTCAGGATTATCACCAGGGGATTATTCTGTAACGACTTCAAATACTACTACAAGTTGTACTTCAACCGGACTTTCACTTACAGTTAGTTCCTTTCCTTCTTTACCTTCTACTCCAGCTGCAACAGTAACAACTCAGCCTACTTGTGCTATTGCAACAGGAACGATAACTGTTACATCTCCATCGACAGCATTAAATGTTACTTATACAGTAACAGGCACATCACCAGTAGTTGCACCAATCACTAATTCAACAGGAATATTTTCAGGATTATCACCAGGGGATTATTCTGTAACGACTACAAATACTACTACAAGTTGTACTTCAACCGGACTTTCACTTACCGTTAGTTCTGTTCCTTCTTTACCTTCTGCTCCAACAGCAACAGTAACAACACAGCCAACTTGTGCTATTACAACAGGAACGATAACTGTTACCTCTCCAGCGACAGCATTAAATGTTACGTATACAGTAACAGGCACATCTCCGGTAGTTGCACCAATCACTAATTCAACCGGAATATTTTCAGGATTATCACCAGGGGATTATTCTGTAACGACTTCAAATACTACTACAAGTTGTACTTCAAACGGACTTTCACTTACCGTTAGTTCTGTTCCTTCTTTACCTTCTACTCCAGTTGCAACAGTAACAACTCAGCCTAGTTGTGGTGTGTCAAAAGGAACAATAACAGTAACTTCACCTGCTACTGCAATTAATATCACTTATAAAGTAACAGGAACAGCTCCTATAGTTGCTCCTGTAACAAATTCAACAGGAATTTTTACAAATTTGACTCCTGGTACATATTCTGTGATTTCATCAAATACTACTTCAGGCTGTGACTCACCAATCCTTTCATTGACAGTAAATGCTGACCCAACAATTTATTCAGCTCCAACTGCTTCAGTGTCAACACAACCGAGTTGTATTATTTCAAAAGGAACTATAACAGTAGCTTCACCTAGCCCAGGAGTTAATATAACTTATACTTTAACAGGAACTTTACCAGTAGTTGGAGGAATTACAAATACAACAGGTGTGTTTACTGGATTAACAGCAGGCATATATTCTGTAATTACTTCTAATACGAATTCAGGATGTAGTTCTCCTATTCTTTCATTAACAGTTAATGCTCAACCACTTTCACCTTCAGCTCCAACTGGTGATACAAAACAATATTTTTGTTCATTACCAAACGAGTCAACTGTTGCTGATTTAAAAGCAAATGGAACTTCTGTAAATTGGTATTCTGCATCTACAGGTGGTATTCAATTTGATCCAGTAGTTAAATTAGTTGATAATACACATTATTATGCTAGTCAGACAAATATTTCAGGTTGCGAAAGTGCTTCTCGATTGGATGTATTGGTTCACTTGAGTAATTTAACGGTAAGTAAAAAATCGGCTATTAAACCATATTGTGGACATTCGGATGGAAATATAGTTGTTCAAGCTCAGAATGGTATAGGAAACTATTCATATACTTGGAATGAGGGAACTTTAAATGATACAATATCTAAAATTGGAGTTGGGAATTATACTGTAATTGCAACTGATTCAATAGGATGTACCGCTAAATTAACTATTGAGATTTCTTGTAAATATGCTGATATACCTCAAGTAGTTTCTGCGAATGGTAATGGTAAAAATGAAACGTGGGTAATACATGCTGATCCAACAACAAGTGTACAGATATATAATAGATGGGGAAGTTTAGTTTATTCAGCATTACCTTATAATGATGATTGGTATGGACAAACAAATGTAGGAGCAACTATAGGAGATGAAGCTTTGCCAAGTGGAACCTATTTCTATATGATTGATAATAAAGATGGTGAGAAACCATTATCAGGCTACATTGAATTAATTAAATAATAGAAGTTTTATTAAGTTATGAATTTACTAAAAACAAAAAATATAGTAGCATTGTTTATCTTAATGTTGTCATTTTCAACATTGGCACAACAGGACGAACAAAGTAGCTTATATATGTTCAATCCTTTACAATTTAATCCTGCTTATGCAGGGAGTAGAGGAGATTTAAATGCTACAGCTGTAATTAGAAGTCAGTGGGTTGGTATTAACGGGGCTCCTAAAAGTCAGTTTTTATCTTTGAATTCACCTTTGTCTTTTAAAAATATGGCTGCAGGTTTTCATTTAAGTAATGATATAATCGGAGCAAAAACAAGAACAAGTTTTTATGGTGATTATGCTTACACTTTAAATTTTAAAGATGGTAAACGATTGAATTTAGGAGTGTCTGCAGGAGGTGAACAAATAGCAATTGATTATGCTAAATTGTTAGCTCAAGATCCAACAGAAACGGATGTGTTAAGTTCAATCACGCAAATGAAATTTAATTCGGGTGTTGGAGCTTATTATTACTCAGAACGTTTTTATGCTGGATTTAGTATTCCAAGGTTGTTTGAAACAAGTTTAAAAGCAAATTCAATTGTTTTAACCAATACTTATACGAAAAGACATTATTTCTTTACTTTAGGTTATGTGTTTCCAATTAATTCAGTAATTGATTTAAAAACAAGTGCTTTAATTAAAGCAACAGCAAATGCCCCATTGTCAGTTGATTTAAATGCAAATCTTTTCTTTTTTAAGAAAATATGGGCGGGGATGATGTTTAGATATTATGAATCACTAGGCATTAATGTTGCTTATCAATACAAAGAATCTTTCATGTTTGGTTATTCTTTTGATTATCCAATAAATGGATTAAATAGAGTAAATAATGCTGGTTCACATGAAATAATGCTTAATTATAGCATAAACAGTAAGAAAAAAGCATTTGGATCTCCAAGATATTTCTAAAATTACGTCAAGAATTTAATTATGAAAATTATATTAATAGTAAGTTGTTTTGTCGCTTTTTCGATTAGTTCAATTGGACAAAATTTAAAAATAAATCAAGCTGAAACTTATTTTAAGGAATTCAGGTATGCTGAAGCAACTCCAATTTATAAAGAGTTAATTGAGAAAAATCAGATAAATATTGATGCAAATGAATCTGTATACAGACATGCTGTTATTTCATCAGATAAAAGTCATGATTTTGATTTTGAATATCAAGTATTAGCAAAATTGAGTCAAAGTTCTAAATATACTTTTGAGGATGCTTTTAATTATTTTCAATTAAGCCTTTTTCTAGGGTTTCATGAAAAAGCAAAAGAGATTTTAAATAGTGAAATCGTTAAAACAAATACAGATACTAGAAAATTAATTTTAGATAAATACAAAGGCGGCGCTGAATTAGATAAAATTAAAAGTTTAGATTCTTCTATTTATAAAATTATAAAATCAGAATTTAACTCAGGAAAAGGTGATTTTAATGCGATTTATCATCCAAAAGGGATTGCTTTTACATCTGCTCGTGATTTAGCTTTTAGAAAATCAACTTTTGATAATTCTTCTTATTTAAATCTTTATCTATATTCAAAAGATAGTAGCGTTAATGAATTAAAGTTTTTAGAAACAGCTAGACATGATGGTACCGCATACTATGATAGCACAAATCAGGTTTGGTATTATTCTAAAAACTTACCTTCTAAAAAAGCAGGTTTATTGACAACAACTGGTTTGTTTATTTATGATGAAAAATCAAAAGTTGAAATACCTTTCCCATTTAATTCAGTTAATTTTTATCTAGCCCAACCTTCATTATCTAATGACGGAAAAACATTATGGTTTACATCTAATAGAGAAGGAGGATTTGGAAAATCAGATATTTGGTATTCTGTCAAATCAAATACAGATTGGACAGAGCCAATTAATGCGGGTTCATCAATTAATACTTCTGAAAATGAAATGTTCCCTTTTTACCAAAATGGAAAAATTTATTTTTCTTCAAACGGTCATGCTGGTGTGGGGGGATTGGATATATTCTCTGTTAGCTATAAAGATGGAGTGACGAGTGATTTTAAAAATTTGGGAACTAATTTAAATTCAAATGGTGATGATTTTGCTCTAGTTTTAGATAAAACTGAAAAAAATGGATTCTTTTCATCTAATAGAGAAAATTTCACGGATAATA
The DNA here is from genome assembly GCA_945902775.1 of Chryseobacterium gleum. Classification (GTDB taxonomy): domain Bacteria; phylum Bacteroidota; class Bacteroidia; order Flavobacteriales_D; family Crocinitomicaceae; genus CAIUKX01. The sequence goes on from CAMDMY010000008.1 coordinate 34,363, forward strand.
TTTATTCTATAATTATTACCAATTTAAATTTTGTATTTAAAGCAACTTTAGTGGCAGAAGGAACAGATATTAAGTCAATTCAAAAAATACCTGTTTTAGTTAAGAAAGATGACATTGTTATAGATACATTATATGCTGATGCCACTGGTAATATTGAATTCACAGGAGAAAAAAATAGTAACTATACGTTTGAAATTAACGATAATGAATTTTTACCATTAACTGATAATTATTCAACTGTAGGTAAAACTGAAAGTGATACCACATATAAAACATTTGATTTAACTTCTAAATATGTAGATGTGATTTCTAACGTTTTTGATACTAAAACAAATTCAATATTGCCAAATACAGAAGTTGAAATAAAAAATACGATTACGGGCGAAATAATTAAACAAGTTTCGGATAAAGATGGTATGATAAATACCAAATTATTAAGGAATGTTGAATATGAAATTATGGCTAAAAAAGAGGGCTTTGAAGAACATTTATCTAACTTATCTACTATCACAAAAGAAAAGGAAATTAAAGCTCCAATTGGTTTAACTGTTAAAATGGAAATTGGTTCAGTATTACCAATGAAACGATTGAATTTTGATTTTGCTAAATCTTCACTAAGAAAATCGGATATGCTTGAATTAGATAAAGTTGTTTTGTTTATGAAGGCAAATCCAACTGTTGTTTTAGAGTTTAGTTCTTATACTGATTCAAGAGGAAATGATAATTTCAATATGGAGCTGTCACGTAAGAGAACTGAAACAACGTTAAACTATATTAAGTCAAAAGGAATCAAAAAAGAATTTATTTTGGGTAAATGGTATGGGGAATCGCAATTAGTAAATGAATGTGGAAATGATTCGAATTGTACCGAAGAACAACACCAAGAGAATAGAAGAACTGAGATTAAAATAGTAAGTTTATAAACAACCAACAATTTATTTTGAGGAATAGCAACTATGAAAATAGTTGCTTTTTTTGTTTTTCATTTTTAATTCTTCAAAATTAAAAATCTAATTTATTCATAAAACCTCACTATTTCATTTTTGATTAATTTGAAATCTTTTGTTTGTGTAATTCACCTATGAAATCGATCTTCTTTTCATCAATTTTAGGGCTTTAAATTACCTTTTTTAGTGAAGTCTCTTGAAATAAACTTTCCCCCTTCAATTCCTCTTTCTCTTTTTAGATATCCAAAATCAAAATAATAGAAAAGACATAGGTTATTGATTTAATACAATTTACAACCTTGAAATTCTCTATCTTTTATAAATTTAGTATAAAACATTGTTATTTTAAATCGTTGTATACCACTTTATTTTGGTGTATGAATACAATAATAATCAATCATTACCATAAGTTCAAAAGATGTTAAATCTATATTAATTTAACGGTTTATAGCTATTGTAAATTAATGTTAAATTATAAACAAAATGATATTTTTTAGTTTTTTTTAACTAACATTTTACCACAAAATTTCTAACCATTCATTATTGATTTTTCTCATTTTACTACCTAAAGTGTCTGCTTGCAACGTATTTTAAAAAAAGCGAAAGTGAAATATATATTTTTGAAAGTATAATATTTTGCTACTACATACTATGAAAATTTCAAGTTCACTCAAAAAATCTTTTTTTGATTATTTAGGCATTAAAAATAATTGGGTTGTTTTATTTAGCCTATTCTTCTTTTTTGTTATTTTTTCCAATTCAACAATTGGACAAACTACATTGTATTCTGAAAATTTTTCAACTAATACAGGTAAGGGACATATTGGTACCTCACTTGATACAACTGGTGTTGGTTCTTCGTGGACAATCAATTCAACTAATTTTATTACACCAGTTTCTGGTGAATATTTTAAAGTATTAGCCGGAGTATTTGAATCCTATAATACAGATGCCACTCAAGCTTCGCCAATGTTTTGGTATACTAGATCTGTTTCGATTACAGGATATTCTAATGTAACATTATCTGTTGATTTAACAAGTGTCAGTAGTAACTCTTTAAGTGGAGTAGAAGCATTTTATTCAATAGATGGAGGGACTTATATTTCATTCGGATCTTTAATTAACTCTACGGGAACTAATTTATTAGGAAGCACAGCGACAATTTCTGGTTTATCAGGATCAACAGTTAGAATTAGAGTTAATCATTGGGGATCTAGTAGTACTCCATATTATAGACATGATAACGTTTCAGTTGTTGGATTTGTACCTGTGAATTACTATTCTAAGTCAAATGGAAATCTGGATAATAGATTAAATTGGGGAACAAATACAGATGGCTCAGGAACAGCCCCTATAGATTTTACTGCTGCAGCTCAAACATTTAATATTAGAAATAATGCAACCCCTACAATTGGCGCAGGTTGGACAGTTTCAGGTACTAGTTCTAAAATTGTAGTTGGTGATGGTACAGCATCTAGTAATTTTACAATACCCGCTTCTTATGCTGTAACTGGTACTATTGATGTTGCTAATAATGCAACATTATCAATTGCACATTTAACAACAAATCCAACGTTAGGAACGTTAGCATCAGGAAGTACTGTAGATTACATTGGAGCAGGTAATCAAACAATAGCAAATGGGTCATATCATCATTTAAAATTATCAACTTCAGGGACAAAAACTTTAATTGCTGGAGTTACATCAATAGGAGGGAATTTAACAACATCAGGAACGGCAACAACAACAACTGTTGTAGGTTTGACAATTGGTGGTAACTTAATTGTTGGAGATGGAACCACGTTTACAGCTGCTAGTTTTGCACTTACGATAAACGGAACGACAACTATCGGGACAGGCACGAGTGGTAATTTAACTGTGAGTTCAGCTACCGGAGCAAAAACTTTTATTGGATTAGTAACAGTTAGTTCTTTAGGTACTTGGAATAATTCTGGTAATTCAGATATTACTTTTAAAGGAGGTATTACTAAGTCTGGCACTTTTACAGCTGGAACAGGTATTCATACTTTCAGTACCAATTCACAATCAGTTACAGGTGCTTTAACTATTCCAAAGGTTACAATTACTAGTGTTATTCTGACTTGTAATAGTAGTTCAGATTTGACTGTAAATACAGCATTAATTTTGAATGCAACTGCTATTTTGAATATGACTTCGTCTCAATTATTGGGAACATTAACAACGCTTACGAATGGCGGTGTAATTAAAACATCTAATACTGGAACTACACCTTTACCAACAGCAAAAGCTTGGGGAGGTACTATTGAATATGGTGCTTCTGGTGCGCAAAATATAATTTCAGCAACTTCTTACACAAACATAACTGTTTCTGGTTCAGGGAATAAAACCATGGATGCTTCAATAATACTTCCAGCTTCTGGGGTTTTAACTTTGAGTGGAAGTGCAGTTATTGTTCCTGGTGCTTATGTTTTACAATCTGATAATACCACAGCAGGTGCTATTGTTGGAGGTTCAAGTTCTTCATATATAAGTGGAGCCTTAAAACGAAAAATTGCAACAGGAACAAATACAGGTGATTGGAATTTTCCTGTTGGTATAGGTGGTTCTTACTACCCTTTTGTTTTGAAGAATCCTAATCAAGCGACAGGTTATACTTCTGTTTCAGTAACAGCCTCATCTTCTGGAGGTTCTGCAGGAACATGTAACGCATCAATTAGTACATCAGAGTATTGGACTGTTGTGACAACTACAAATCTTTCTGCTGGTTTAGTTTCACTTGGGAAACCTGCAATAGGTTCTTTAAATACTATTAGTCAATCTCCAAGCACAACTTTAGCAAGTGCTTATGTTTCAAGATATGGAACTTTAAGTGGAAATAGTGTAATTAATTCAAACACTGTAGTTGTCAATAATACTACGAGTTACTTTGTCCTTTCGACAGCTTCTTCAACAGCGCCTTCAATCTCTACACCAACAAGTGCATCAGTTTCTACATCTACTGTAACTTTAGGAGGAAATTTAACTTCAATTGGGTGTTCAAATGTTTCAGAGAGAGGGATATATTATAGTACTACAAATGTTTTTGCTGATGGAGCAGGTACAAAAGTATCTGTAACGGCAGGTCCTTATGCTGCAGGTGTTTTTACATTACCACTTACTGGTTTAGTACCTAGTACAGTTTATTATTACAAAGCTTTTGCAACTAATTTAGCTGGAACAGTATATACTACGCAAGGAACTTTTACAACAACTGCCCAAAGTTTTCCTGTAACCGAAGGGTTTGAATCTGATGCTAGCGGTTCTTTTGCTGCTGGTTCTTCAACTACTTTAGGTTCAAAAATTGAAACAGGAAGCTGGACAAATAACTATGCTACTGGAGGTTGTGGTTCTTATTATTTACGTTTAACAAACGGGGTAAGTAATCAATGGTATTTTACACCTTTATTTTATGCTACTTCTGGCAAGATTTATACAGTTTCATATAAAGGATCAAATACAGCATCATCTGCTAGTGTTAATATTTATCTTGCTACTGCCCAATCTTCAGCAAGTGCGAATTTATCAACAGATTATTTTACAGGTTCAGGAAGTACAAGTATTTTTGCAACTGAAACAGCTCAAGGATGGTTATGTACATCAACTGGATTATATAGCTTTGGTTTTAAAGTAAGTTCAGGAGGTAGTGCACTCGGTCTAGATTGCATTAGTATCTCGGAGACTACACCTTCAACAATTACTTGGACAGGAAATTCAAATACGACGAACTGGTCTACTTCAGGAAACTGGGATTTAGCTAGAGTCCCATCCTCTTCAGATATTATAGTTATCCCTTCTGGTAAATCATATTATCCAGCTTCAGTTCCAGCAGGTTCTTACAACTCACTTACTTTAAATAATGGTACTTTAGGTGGAACAACGACAATTAACGCTTGTACTTTTGCAGGTGCTTTGACGATTCTTTCTTCATCAGCAGGAAATACCGTTACAATTGCTGGTACTACAACAGTGGGAGGTAATATTTCTATAGGTGGATCAGGAAGTGCTTTTACATTTAACTGTAATGCGTCAGTAACAGGAATGGGGTCACTTGTACTTGGAAATAATATTACTGGTTTGACTTCTAATTTTAATTATCCTATAAGTGTTACAGGTGCATTAACTTTAGGAACAAATGCATCAAGTGTTACCAATATTTCATATTCAACTACAACAGGTGCAGTTGCAGCAATTCGTGCGTCAAATTCAGGTTCATTTGTATTTTATGGTGCTGTTAATTATACAGCAACTTCAGGAGATCAGATTGTTATGAAATCTCAATACAATGGTCCGGTTACAGCAAGTGGATCAGGTAGTCGATTTATGGAGGGAGATTTAGATATTAATGATAATTTGACGATTTCAGGTGGTAAATGGTATTGTGGAAATACCACAGAGAGAGGAAGTTCGGGTACTTTAGGAACAGATTCGAATGCAAAAGAGGCTATAAGCCCTTATAAAGGAGCTGCAAATAATGGTAAATATCAAATGATATTTAAATCTAGTTTTGTTGCTAGTAGTGGTATTTCATCTTCAGATTTATTAACTTCTCTTTCCTATTTTGTCTTAACAAAAGGAAGTACAAATGCTTATAAGAATTTTACAATAAAATTAGGATTAACTACGAATAATTCATTTGTAGGGGCATCTGCAACAGGTTTTACTTATTTAACTCCAACTACTACTGTTTTTACCTCAAAAGATGTAACAACTGTTGCAAATGCATGGAATACCCATACTTTTGACACACCTTTTGCTTGGGATGGATCGTCTAATATTTTAGTTGAAATAACATTTGATAATTCTGGCTTTTCAGGACCATCTGGAACAGATTTGGTAGCATATTATGAAGGAGTTTATTCAGATGATATTATCGCTTATAATTCATCTTTTTCTTGTGGATCGATTTATTGTCCAACTTATAATGGTGTAACAATGACTAGTAATTCGAATTACATGGGTAAAACGATTTTTAATATCGCTGACGGTCCTTATAATATTAACATAACAAATAATTGGTTAAATTCAGGTGGAACATTTTATCATTTAACTAATACTGTAACTTTTGACGGTTCAACTAATCAAAACGTAACAACTAGAGGAGATAATTTTTACAACTACACTGTAAACAACGCATATGCAACAACTGCTTTAACACTTTTAGATGATAATAATGTTGAAGGGACAGCAACATTAACAGATGGAGTCATCTCAACAGGGAGTAATAAATTAATTATTTTGAGTTCGACAGCTTCAAAGTTAACTGGTTATTCTAATGCAAGTTTTGTAAAAGGTAATTTAAGAAGATATATTGGGACGAATACATCGACTTATGGATTCCCATTAGGTAAAGGGACATCTACAACAGATTATTTTTTATCTGATATTATCAATAACAATTTAACTACTACGTCTTATTTAGATGGGAAATTTGTTTCTGGTACTCCAGCAGATTATACACAAGCTAGTTTTATGTCTTTGGGTAAACTGTTAACAGGAGTTGGTATTGCAACAAAAGATATCACTTCGTTGGATTCAAAAGGGTATACTCAAATTGATCCAAATGTTCAACCTGGGGGAGGTAGTTATTCTTTTAAAATGTATAGTGCCAATTATACAACGTCAAAATGGATGGATAATAATCAATGTATAATGAAACGTTCATCTTCTAGTGTTACGCTAAATGATTTTAACCAAGCAGGTACTGTAAACGCAGATAATGGATTGGGAAGAAAGGTTTCAGACGGTTATTTGTTATCGACAGGTTTATCTTCTTTTTCTATTTTTGAACCTGGATTAGTTACTGTTGTTGGACTTTCTGTTCAATTGTTGGATTTTAATGCTGTATTAAGGGCTGATAAAGTTTATTTGGATTGGTCAACACAATCAGAAAAAAACAACGATTATTTTACAATCGAAAAGTCGCAGGATGGATATACTTTTTTTCCTCTAATGCAGGTAAAAGGGTATGTGAATTCTCAAACATTAAAAGCATACCAAGAAATCGATAATCATCCTAATGTTGGAGTTACTTATTATCGTTTGAAGCAAACTGATACGGATGGTAAAATAAGTTATTCTCAAATTAGAACTGTCATTTATAATTTATCGGGGATAGCGGTTTTTCCTAATCCTGCAATTGATAATCATTTTCAAATTGAATTTAATTCAGAAGTAAATGAAAATGTAGATGTATTAATTTATAATAATTTAGGGCAACTAATATTTCAATCCAGTTTTACAGCTCTAAAGGGAATCAATAATCACTCTATTCAACTGAATCATACCGCTAAAGGTTTATATCAACTGCATATTATAGGCGATAATTTAGGCGATTTTATACAGAAAATTGAATTTTAAGTTGAATTATAATAGATAAGCCCTCTTTTCATTATGAAAAGAGGGCTTATCTATTAATGGATGAATCTGTTTATTTACTTTAATAAATCTAAATATCTTGATTCAAAAAAGGAAGTCTTAATATTCCGATTGTAATAGATGGGGCTTAACTATATTCAGATAAATTCGTTGACTCCAATCAATAGCGATTTTTTCGTCTGAGATATTCATCCATTTGTCCTTTCTATGAAAAAAAGTATGAATCGGTTCTACGATACAACCAAGGTATTTTTCTTTGTGAAATGAATAATAGTAAATTGCTTTAATTCTTTTTGAGCGATAAGCAAACTTTGTCATTTTAGCAATTATATTACAATCATCTAAAAAGTAAATTTCGTGTTTTATGGAGGCTAATTTCAGATTTCGGACATATACTTCACTAATTAACTTGACACTTTTGATAGAGTCGCTATAAACAGTAAAGCTTCCAAATTTATTTATCGTCTGTTCTGTAAGTTTTAATTTGTGCTTTAATGTATTATTATCAATTACATCTATTGCTTTGAAGATAGAAAGAACTTGTATGTCTTTTGAAGAGTATATTTTTTTTCTAAGAACAATTCCATCATTACACACAACTTCTGTACGCAGTTTTTTCTTCTTTTTCTTTTTATGTCTCAGAATAATTGTTTCACAAGAAAATAGTGAAATTACGAAAAGCAATCCCAAAACTAGTCTTGAAGAAAATAGAATCATTCTCATTTTAATGTTTTAGTCCAAATATAACGTTTTATTATACGTTTTTATTCTATAAAATCTAAATCTTTTCCGTGTGTTTCACTAATTGTAAGCGTTGAGTATATTCCCAAACCAAAAGCAATAATTCCAACTATTATAGCAGATTGAATAACATTTTTAGATCCTGAAATTAAGTAGTAAAAAAGGAAATTCATAGGAATTAACATGCCTCTAACCATATTAGGTATAGTAGTTGCTGCAGTAGAACGAATATTTGTCCCGAATTGCTCAGCGCTAACAGTAATAAACATAGCCCAATAGCCAGTTCCAAGTCCTAACCAAGTACAATAAAAATAATAGGTAGCTTCGGACTTATATCCGCTAAATAGCATTAAATAAAGTCCTACTAAAGTAAAAGCCATCATCCATAAGATTGCTTTTTTTCGTGATTTAAACCAATGACTTATAAATCCACTCAATAAATCACCTGCAGAAATCCCAATATAGGCCCACATAATTGCTTTACCAGGATTTAATTCTTTTATTCCAAGAGGTAAAGCGAATTCATTTGCGAGAAAAGCTAAAATTCCAATACAAAACCACGTTGGAAGTCCAATTGCAATACAACGTATATAGCGTAAAAAACGATTTTTATTTGTGAAAAAAGAGAGGAAATTCCCTTTCGAAATGGATGATTCTGTTTCAATATCTTTAAAAATACCAGATTCGGAAACACCAATTCTAAATATTAAGAGCAATAAGCCTAATCCTCCACCTATGAAATAAGCGATCGTCCAATCGCCTGATAGTTCAACTGTGAAATTTGCAACAACAGCTCCAAGCAGACCAAATCCAGCCACGATAGAAGTCCCAATTGCTCTTAATTCTTTCGGTAAAGATTCTGCTACTAAGGTAATTCCAGCACCTAATTCACCAGCCAAACCAACACCGGCAATAAATCTTAAAGCAGCATAAGCAGTAGTTTTATCCATAAAATTGATTTGAGGTAAAAATCCGCAAGCAATGTTTGCTAAAGAATATACCAAAATAGAACCAAACAAAACGGATAATCTTCCTTTTTTGTCACCAAGAACACCCCAAAGAATTCCTCCAAGAACTAAACCAAACATTTGCCAATCTTGGATGGTTGTTCCAACTTGTTTCAAATCTATGTTCATGCTATTTAAACTTGGAACTCTAACAATTCCAAACAAAAGCAAATCATAAATATCTACGAAATAGCCTAATGCAGCAACAATTACAGGTATGCTGAAAAGGTGTTTTAATTTTTCTTTAAGCGTAAATGTTTTCATAAGTACGAAGATAAGAAATAAGGTTTATCGTTAATATTTGTGAGGTATTTATTTTGAACTACTTAATTCTAGTTTTAGAAAGCCATGAAAGGTTTAAAAATGTTTGAAAAATAGGGTTAATAAAATCGAATAGCCTGAAAGGTTTAAATCTACTAACGATGTGTAAAGCCCATCGAAAAGATGCCAAGAGTTAATAAAGGCCTGAAAGGGTGATATATGAATCGTGTGAGATATGTCAGCCTTTCAGGCCTTAAAAATTATATTCATTATAAAATTCATAGGGCTTCCTTCTCCCTATGTTTTGAGATTATATTCTTTCAGGGCAACTAATAATCAATTATTTAGTTCATTTTAATAATATCAGTTTTGTAAATAGTTTTAAATAGGTTTCAAATCGATTAGCTTGAAAGGGTTAAATCTACTAAAGATGGTTGAAGCCCATCGAAAAAAAGATTCATAAGTCAAAGGCCTAAAAGGATGACGTATGAATCGTGTCAGACATGTCAGCCTTAAAAATTATATTCATTATAAAATTCACAGGGCTTCTTCCCTATGTTTTGAGATTATACCCTTTCAGGGCAAATTTAAATTAATCAAGCTTTTGTCTTTGAACCAACAATTCATTCATTATATTCGTTGTATGCAAATGGATGAAAAATATATGCAACGATGTATTGACCTCGCTCAATTAGGAGAAGGGAATGTAGCTCCAAATCCAATGGTTGGTGCAGTTATTGTATTAAATGATTGCATTATTGGGGAAGGGTATCATCAAAAATACGGTGAGGCACACGCTGAAGTAAATGCAGTAAATTCTGTTGTTGATAAATCGGTATTAAAAGATGCTACGATATATGTTTCGTTAGAACCTTGTGCTCATTTTGGAAAAACACCACCTTGTTCTGATTTATTAGTCCAACATCAATTTAAAAGAGTTGTTATTGGTTGTCATGATAGTTTTTCTGAAGTTAGTGGGAAAGGAATTCAAAAATTAAAGAATGCCGGAATTGAATTTGAAGTCGGAATTTTAGAAGAAAAATGCCGAGAGTTAAATAAACGATTTTTCACTTTTCACGAAAAGAAAAGGCCATATATTATTTTAAAATGGGCTCAAACAAAAGATGGCTTTATTGATGTAAAACGAGATGATTCGTCAGTTGGAATCAATTGGATTAGTTCACCCGAAACAAAAGTATTGGTTCATAAATGGAGATCAGAAGAACACTCAATATTGGTTGGTAAAAATACGGTTTTGAAAGATAACCCAACATTGACGGTTCGAGAAGTAACGGGAAATAACCCTATTCGAATTGTTTTAGATAGTTATCTTCAGATTAAAAAAGAAGCAAAGGTTTTAAACGAAGATGCACCAACGATTGTTTTTAATAAATTGAAAGATGAGGTGATTGGTTCTGTTCGTTACCGAAAACTTGATAATTTAGAGGTTTCAACTATTGTTGAAGCGCTTTACGAATTATCAATTCAATCTGTTTTTATTGAGGGAGGATCAAAAATATTGCAATCTTTTATCGATTCAAATGTATGGGATGAAGCAAGGGTGATTTTAGGAGAAAATTTATTTAAAGAGGGAGTGAAGGCACCAACTATTTCTAAATTACCTACAACTTCTTTTGATTTTTCAAGTGATAAAGTATTTATATATAACAATTTATGATAGAATTAGTATTTGCGATTTTAACATCTAGTTTCATTTTTGTCTTGTTTAAATTGTTTCCAAAGTATTCAATTAACACTTTTCAGGCAATTGTTTTTAATTATGTTACTGCTTGTATTTGTGGCTTTAGTTTATATGGAAATCTTTGGTCATTTAAAATGATTGAAACAAGTAATTGGCCTGTATTTACTGTAACCTGTGGACTTTTATTTATTTCAATCTTTTTTTTAATGGGATTGAGTTCTCAAAAAAATGGATTAGCAATTACATCCGTTGCCGTTAAAATGAGTATGGCGCTTTCCATGTTACTGATGATTTTCTTTTATGGTGAATCTGTTTCAGGAATAAAAATAGCAGGAATTATTGCAGCATTTCTAGGAGTTTTCTTAATGGCGTATCAAAAAACGGAAAAAACGACAGCCAAAAATTATGCATGGATGTTAATTGTTCTGTTTATAGGATGCTCTGTTTTAGATTTAGTGTTGAATTATGTTCAGAAATATGAGTTAAAAGTTCTACCAAGTTCTTTATTTTCAGCTATTGGACTTGGGTTTGCTGGTATTTTTGGAATGATAGTGATTCTAATCCAGTATTTTAAATCGAATATTAAAATTGATAAAAGAAGTGTAATAGCTGGAATTGTTCTTGGTATTCCGAATTACTTTTCAATTTTTTTATTGATGAAATCATATTCTTCTACAGGTTGGAATGATTCAACAGTTTTAGCGATATCGAATGTTTCAGTGGTTATTATCTCGGCTTTAATCGGCTTTGTCGCATTCAGAGAAAACATAAATCGTCAAAAAATAATCGGTTTAATTACTTCCATCGTAGCAATCGGGTTACTTTATTTTGCTTCTAATTAGATTAATGATTAAATCATAATTTTTTTTAGTTAGTGAAATTTATTTTCGAAGCTGAAGTTCTCTATGTCTTTCCTCAGAATTAGCTGTAAATTTTTCTGTAATCGCGTTTCGCTTTTTTACGAAAGAAGAGAAAGTACGACTTTCGAAGACTAAACGTTAGTGCAAGGACGTGGAAGAAAGTATTTACCTGCGTTTTCACGTAATAGAATGAAGTGAAAAATTCCTTGGAAAGATCTAGATTTTTGCTTACTTTTTTATCAAGGAAAAGTAAGAGAATTATCAATCGAAGGAGGATTTAAGGTTTCATCGAACTTTCAAATTTGAAACCAATTGCCTTTATCATATGAAAACCGCATCTTTGTTTTAAAATTACGATAAATGAAAATATATCCTCTTAATACTGGAAATTTCAAATTAGATGGTGGAGCAATGTTTGGTGTTGTTCCGAAGTCAATTTGGCAAAAAACAAATCCTGCTGATCAAAACAACATGTGCGATTGGTCGATGAGAAGTTTATTAATTGAAGATGGTAATCGTTTGATTCTTATTGATACAGGAATAGGGGATAAGCAAGATGAAAAGTTTTTCTCTCATTTTCATTTGAATGGGAACGATTCTTTAAAAGGGAATTTAAACCAATTAGGATTTACTTTCGATGATGTTACGGATGTTTTTTTAACTCATTTACATTTTGATCATTGTGGAGGAGCTATTAAATGGAATAAAGATCGAACGCATTTCGAACCAGTATTTAAAAATGCAATATATTGGAGTACAGAAAATCATTGGAAATGGGCTACGGAACCAAATCCAAGAGAAAAAGCTTCTTTTTTGTCTGATAATATTATGCCTATTCAAGAAAGTGGTCAATTAAAATTTGTGGATCGAAATGGAGATTTCACTAAAAATGTTTTCAATAATATAGATGTTTTATTTGTGGATGGGCATACAGAAAGTATGATGATTCCACAAATTCATTACCAAGATAAAACGTTGGTTTTTATGGCTGATTTATTACCTAGTACTGGACATGTTCCATTACCTTATGTTATGGGTTACGATACACGTCCACTTCTTACTTTAACTGAAAAAGAAAAGTTTTTAAATATTGCTGCCGATAAAGAGTTAATATTATTTTTAGAACACGATAGTGTAAACGAATGCTGCACTGTAAAACAGACAGAAAAGGGTGTTCGTTTAGATAAATCTTTTCAATTTTCTGAATTATTTCATTAATATTTCTTATTTTCATTTTAAAATTCTTTACTTCGAATAAATATTCACCATGGAAAAGCATATAAAACAGATATTACATGAGGTTAATACAATCATTATTCCTGGTGTAGGAGCACTTACAGTTACAAGTCATACAACAGGAGAGATTATGTTTATGCCTTATTTGAAGTATGATGATGGTAAATTAGCTTCTTTTATAGCTGAAATAGAAGGGATTACTTTGGATGAAGCGAAAGCTATTATTTCAGATGATGTTTCGAATATTTTAAATACAATAGAAACAGGTAATAGTTTTAACTTGAATGGGATTGGTAGTTTTAAGAAAGATCCTTCAGGAGGGATAGAGTTTAAATCAGGTATTTATGATGAACAGAATTCTAACGATAATGGTTCAGTAGAATATCAGATTAAGGAAGAAGTAATAATTGAAATAGTTGAAAATAAAGTTGTTCAGCAAATCGAAGAAATTCCTGTTATTCAAGAAGAAATTAAATTAGAGTCAAATGAAGATATAATTTCTGAGGAAGAACCAGTTTTAAATGAAAGTAAGAAAATAGGATTTTTCAGTATGTTGAATAAAGATACTGTTACACCAATTGAAACTGTCGAATTAGAAGAAGAATCAGATATAACTTTTGAGATTGAATTACCACAAGAAGAAATAGTTGAAAAAGAGGTGATTCAAGATGTTGAAAAAGAAGAAGAAATTAGTTCTCCAATCGAAGAAATATTAGAAGTTGAGGAATTATCAGATACTGATATTATAATTGAAGCTTCAGAATCAATTGAAAAACAAGAAGATAGTATGGGTGGAATAGTTTCTAGTGAATCTATTTCAGAAAATACAATTTCGGATGAAGAGTTTTTAGCTGATGATGAAGTAATTACTCCTGTTAAAAAGAAAAAAGGTCTAAAATTTTGGGTCTTTACTATTTTGATACTATTGATAGCTGGAGGAGGAACTTTTGTAGGCTTAAATTTTGATAAATATAAAAAATATTTACCTCTAGGTTCAAAAACTGAAACTATTGATATTTCCGAAGAAGAGAAAATTATAGAAACTTTAGAATCGGATGATACTGAACCTGTAAAAGATAAAGTTTCTAAAACCGAAGAAATGATTCATTCTTCTCCTGAAGAAGAAAAAGTTGTTGAAGAAATTACGCCCGAGCCTAAAATTGAACAGTTAGCTGTTGAAGCTTCTACTGATGAACAACTTAAAAGTGAATCCGTTCATAAAAACAAACCAAAAGCTAAAAGTTATTCTAAAGTAAAAATGGAAGATGTTCAAGTTCAGTCAATTTCGGATGGTTCTTATTATATTATACTTGGAACATTTGCTGAAAAAGTTAGTGCAGTTGGACAAGTTGAAATGTTATTATCTAAAGGTAAAAAAGGCGCTTCAGTTATTGAAAGAGATAATAAATTCTCTGTTAGTTATGGAACCTATTCTTCAAATGAAGAAGCTAAAGCTAAATTAGATGAAGCAAAGGCAACTTTTAATCATGCTTGGATTTTGCATAAATAACCTATATTTTAATTAAATATATTTTAAGCCAGATTTTATCTGGCTTTTTTATTTTTACAACCATTTGATTTATAGTTGTTTATTGCGAAGTGTTAACTATATGGAATTATTTCGGCAATTATAGATTAAATTATATTACTTTAAAATTAGTAAATAATGTTTGCCTAAACATATTCATACTGACAACTTAAAACGAGGGATTTTCATTTCAATAGAAATTCTATTTAACTTCTTTTTATGTTCACATTTCTCATGTAAAATAACTCTATATAATACACAAAATAAGTGTTTTAACATTTACTCAACTATGCATTTAGAGGCAATGTTAGGTAAGCTCAATATTGAAGGAGAGTTGTTTTAACTTGTATAAAAAATCTAAATCAAAAGTAATTTCTCACATTATGTTTGATTATTTTTACTTAAATTAAGAAGAAAACTATCTTTTAAATTTAGTTAAAATACCTTTTTTATTAGATTTTATATAGATAAATATTTAATTATAAATCATCTAATTACATTTACATGACCAACTAAGAATTCTCTTCTATCATCACTTTTAATCGAGTAAAATATTTTCCAAGTATAGGCTCCATCCTGAACTTTTTCTTTAGCTCCTAATCTTCTTCCATCCCAACCTTTGGTATAATCAGTGGTTTGAAAAACGATACTTCCCCATCTGTCAAAGATTAATAATTCGTATCCTTTTTGGTCAAAACCAGAAGTGAAAATGGGTTTAAATTCTTGATTGTATTGATCTCCGTCAGGCGTGAAAGAGTTAGGAACATAAAAAATTAAATCTTCAATTACTTTAACTGATTTTTTTAAAGAGTCAATACATCCTTCTTTACTTGCAGCTACTAAGGTAATTATATAGGTTGCTGTATCAGTATTAGGAAAACTATGTTCTGGACTAATTTCTGTTGCAGTTCCGCTATCTCCAAAATTCCAAAAATAATTTTCTGCACCTATTGTCCCATTTATCATTTTAGCTATAGGATTTGATGTTGTTACTGTAGCAGGCGAAGGTGTGAAAAATACGGCTGGTTTTTGTTGAATAATCACAATCACCGAATCCATTTTTGATTTACAACCATTTAATTCTGCCTGGATAAAATATTTCCCACCAGTATCAATTGTTGATACTCCTGTTAAATTGCTTGTTCCATTTGAATTTATATAATATTCAAATGTGCTTGAAGGTGTACTTCCAATTGTTCTATCAGCAGTTGTTAAATCTACAGTTTCAGGAGAGCATATTGCCAGTGTATCAACGAATACCAATGTTGGAATCGGATTTACCGTTACGGTTGCAATTGCGATTGAAAAACATCCATTTGTGGTTCCTGTTACTCTAAAGGTTGTGCTATTTAATGGGGTATTGATAAATGGATTAGAAGTTGAAATACCATTCGTAGTTGCAGAATCCCAAGAGTAGGTTGTCGCTCCAGTAGCAGTTAATGTTATATCTTCTCCCTTACAAATAGTAGGTGAATTTACAGCAACGACTGGTATTGGTTTTATAGTAATACTAATTTGTGTTCTAGGTAAAGCGCTTTCACAACCATTTGCGTCTGTTTGAGTTACATAATAATTTGAAGTACCAACAGTTGTAGAGGTAATTGAAGGTGTTGTTGCCGATGAAGCACCTCCTGTTGGATTTTGATACCAATTTAGAACACTTCCTGCAGTTGCTGTTGTAGTTAAGGGTGATGTCACGTCGTTTTGACAATAATTTGCAGATGATGCAGTTGGAGTTGTTGGTAAAGTATTAATCGTTACAATTACAGGTTTTTTATCAATACAATCACCATTGGTAGCTTTGATATAATAAGTGTTTGAAGTAGCTATAGTTGTTGGAGTAGCATTAGATGAATTTGTTGCTGTTGCATCATTCCAATAAGTTAATATTCCACCACCAGATGAACCAGCTGTAATTGAAGCTAATGTAATATTTACCGTATTTGGTGAGCAAACAGCTTGAGGATCAGTAATTACTAATACTGGTGTTATATTAACAGTAACAACAACTGGTTTCGTATCTGTACAAACGCCATTATCTCCTTTGATGTAATAGGTCCCAGTTGTTGCGATTGCAGCAGCGGCTAAGTTAGTTATTGGGATTGTACATGCTTGATCTGACCAATAAGTTAAAGTTCCACCACCAACTGATCCAGCTGTAACTGCAGGCGCTGTAATGTCTACTGTATTTGGAGAACAAACTGCAGCTGGAGTTGTTATTGCAATAGTATAAGGGCATGCACAGTTGTTTATTAAAACAGTTACAGGTTGAATAGTAATACACGTACCCACAGTAGATTTAATATAATACGTTCCAGAATTTGTTATTGCAGCAGGTGTAGGTAATGAGGTAGTTCCTGCTGGATTTATAAAATAAGTAAAAGTTGCTCCTGCAGTTGAACCTGTTGTAACTGAAGCTGCTGTTATATCTACTGTAGATGGAATGCAAACAGCAGGAGGATCTGTAATTACTAATGTTGGTTTAGGGCCAACTGTAATTGTTTGATTAGCCGTAATATTACATCCGGCATTATTCGTCCAAGTATAGGTAATAGTGTGATTTCCAGCTGTCAAATTGGAAGGATTAAAAGTTGCAGAACCATTGTTATTATCTGTAATATTAGCAGTACCTCCATCTAATCTCCAAGTCATTGTTGGTGAACTTAATGTAAATGTGATTATAATTGGTGTTGTGGAATTAGGAGCAGCTGTTCCTGAAGCTAAAATTGCACCTGTTGAATGATCATAAATAGTATATGGAAAACTTTGAGTCCCTGCTCTTAAATCTTTTATTGTTATTGTAATTGTTGCACCTGCTGGTAAATAGGGTTCAATTATATTTTGGTATTGTGGAGGAACTGCCATTGGACCCCAATCTAATACTCCTGCAGGAGCAGTACCTGTTGGACCATAATAACTGTAAGGTGTTCCATTAACAGTTACTAATGCTGATGTTTTTGTGTCAGAACTAGCATTCGTTGTTAATTCCATGAAAAATCCTGGAAATGCTTGTATTTCCCCCCCAGTACTAATTGTAGTTTCTACATTTTTCCAAATTGTTTGTGGTCCAGAAGTACATGTATAAGTAGTTGAAGGGAAGGGAACAAATGGATTCCCTTGTGTCCAATCTAAAGCGATAAATGTTTGGTCTATTGGACACGCAGGTGCAGGTAGATTTAGTAAATAATAACCTGTATTTATATAATCAATGTCACAGCCTGAAGCCGTAGTTTGAGTAATACACATTACATAATTCCCTGCAGGTAAATTATCCCATTCGGGATTAAATATTGTACTATAGGTACCCATTGCTCGTGTTGGATTTATTGCTGAGCCTGAACAATGCCCGCTTCCGTCAGTTGCATAAAGTGAATATGTTCTTATGGTACAAGCTGTTCCTTGATTAAATTGAATTGATTGTCTAAATCCTAGTGTTTGATTTGAATTTACCACAGTAACTGTATGGCATTCAGTTGTTACATTTGGACCAACGGTACTTTCAACAATATGATTTGTATTTGGATAAGTTGCCGAAGGACTTGCAGATGGAGTGGCTGTTAAATAAATTTGACAAACTGGATTTGTACAACTTCCACAAGGTGCAGAAGCTAAATAATTTACAACAATAGCCGTCGTTCCAAATGCATAGCATAAATCATTGTTAGCATCAACATCTAAAGGAGTTCCACTTCCATTTTTACAATCAGCGGTTAATGGTACATACCATAATTTATTTGCTGTTGTAACACTTGATGATGCTCCAGCATTATTATCATCAGTACAGATTACTCCTGTTGAAATCCCTTTAAAGCCAGGTAATGTACTAAAAGTGGCAATTGAAAGTGGAAGAGTAGGTGCTTGATCATAAACTATATATCCATATGTTGCTATGCAAGGTGAAGTTCCTCCGTTTGATGGTAAAACATATCCAGAGGCTGTCATTGTAACTGTTCCACCAGGAGATAAATCATATTCTGATCCATTTGCTGTAGCTCCTGTAACTGCTACTGTACCTATTGTTGATGTGCAACCTGATGGTGGTGTTGAAGTGGCAGCAGTATATAAATAATTCTCAATTCCAGTAATATCTTGACATGGCCCTGTTAATGTGACAGTTACGCAAAAGCGGTATTCAATTCCTGGAGTAACAGGAAATTCATATGAATTTGCATCACCTGCAACTGCTGTTCCAGTTATAGGTGTGCTACAACCATTTGCATATGCCGTCCAACTACCTCTAGTAAAACTACAATTAGAACCTGAAGATGTGCCTGAAGTTATAAAATTCATAAAACCTATTTTCGATACATTTGCTGGTGCAGTGTATTTTGTGCAAAAAGTATAACTTCCAGATGTCCAAGCTAATGGTGATGCTGGTGTGTATGGATTTGGTGTTGCTGCTGCTGCTGCTGCATGATCAGCAAAATACCCACCATTACATAAATTAGTTGAATTTAGAGCTGCACAATCACATGGTCCTTGTGAAAAAACAGAACTTAGCTTTAAAATAAATACGAAGACAATTAATAATATATTAAGTCTTTTTGATAAATTACTTTTAAAATTATTCATAATTTGTTTTTTTTCTTCTAACTCTAAAGGAGTTAATTTTTATTACGTAAAAAGTTACACCTTACTTAAAAGATGCAACTTAACTATTTTATTTCACTAAATTGACATGACCCGTTATTTCTTTTCGTCGATCATCACTTTTCAAATTGAAATTAATTTTCCAAGTATACACTCCTTCTTTTGCAATTTCAGCAGCAGAACCATAGGTGCCCTTCCAACCAATTTTAGAATCGTGGGTTTCAAAAATTAATTCACCCCATCTGTTATAGATATACATTACAAAATTATAAGGGTCATATCCTGTTACAAATACTGGATGAAAAGTATTATTGAAATCATCCTCATCTGGCGTAAAAGTGTTTGGAATAAAGTAGACTAATTCTTCATAAATTTTCACTTTTTTCACAATTGTATCTATACAACCAAATTGAGAAGTTACTATTAAATAAGGGAAAAATGTGGCTGTATCTAAATCAGGATAAGTATGGTAAGGACTCACTTCTTGTGAAAATTTCCCATCTCCAAAATCCCAAAAATACGTTTCTCCTCCAATTGAATTGTTTTTTAATAGAGTTTCAGCATTTAATGTTGAAATTAAATCTGGGGTTGGACTAAAATCAGCTATAGGTAACGGATGAATAGTTACTTCGACTTGAATAGGACTAGATTTACATCCATTCAAGGTTCCTGTTATGAAGTAGATCCCATTTGAAACAGATGAAGGAGTAGCTAACGTGTTAGTTCCTAAATTATCAGTCCAATAGTTAAAAGAAGTACCTTGTGTGCTTCCAGTTGTTAAATTAGGATCTGTTAAATTTACTTTCAAAGGCGCACAACCACTTGCTGTAGCTCCAACCAAAACAGTTGGTATCGGATTTATCGTTACCATAACTGGTTTAATATCAAAGCAATTTCCAGCTAATGATTTTATGTAAAATGTACCATTTGTATTTATAGTTGTTGGAGATGCAACGGGAATAGTACATGCAATATCTGTAAAATAACTGTTTATTCCCATATTTGTTGAACCAGCTGTTATTCCGGCTTGAGTTAAATTAACAGTTCCAGGTGCACAAATTGCAACAGGATTGTTAATGACAAGCGAAGGGGTATTATTTATTGTAGCTGTAACTGCTTTTACAACAAAACAGCCATTACTAGTTGATTTGATGAAGTATGTACCACTTATTGCAATTAAAGATGGCCCATTAAGGGAACTTGTAGCTCCTAAATCATTCCAGTAAGTTAATACACCTCCAACAGATGAACCTGATGTAACAGCAATCGCTGTTAAATCTACAGTAGAAGGGAAACAAGTGCTTTGTGGATCTGTGATTACTAAATTTGGAGCAGAATTAACAGTAATAGAACCTGTTGCAGATACAGTACCACATCCACCAATTAAAGGAATGCTATAATTGAAAGTACCACTAGCAGAAGGAGTCCCTGAAATTGTAATTGTGTTTGTAGCCCAAGAAGCAGTCACTCCAGCTGGTAAATTAGTAGGTGTGCCAATACCTGTAGCACCTGTGGTAGTGTGAGTAACATTAGTCATGACGGTATTAATACAGGTCGTTGGACTTGAAGAAGCAGCCGTTACAGTATTAATTAATATTACATTAATAGTTCCTGTCGCAGTTATAGTTCCACATCCACCTATCAACGGAATGCTATAATTAAAAGTACCATTAGCAGTGGGAGTCCCTGAAATTGTAATTGTGTTTGTCGCCCAAGAAGCAGTCACCCCAGCCGGTAAATTAGAAGGTGTTCCAATACCTGTAGCGCCTGTAGTAGTGTGCGTAACGTTAGTGATGGCAGTATTAATACACGTGCTTGGACTTGAAGAAGCAGCCGTTACAGTGTTGTTAGGATTAACAATAATAGTTCCAGTTGCAGATAAAGTTCCACATCCACCTATCAAAGGAATACTATAGTTGAAAGTGCCACTAGCAGTAGGAGTCCCTGAAATTGTAATTGTATTTGTTGCCCAAGAAGCAGTCACCCCAGCCGGTAAATTAGAAGGAGTTCCAATGCCTGTAGCACCTGTAGTAGTATGTGTAACGTTAGTGATTGCAATATTAATACAAGAAGTCGGACTTGAAGAAGCAGCCGTTACAGTGTTGTTAGGATTAACAATAATAGTTCCAGTTGCAGATACAGTTCCACATCCACCTATCAACGGAATGCTATAATTGAAAGCACCACTAGCAGTAGGAGTCCCTGATATTGTAATTGTGTTTGAAGCCCAAGAAGCAGTCACCCCAGCTGGTAAATTAGAAGGTGTTCCAATACCTGTAGCGCCTGTAGTGGTGTGTGTAACGTTAGTGATGGCAGTATTAATACAAGTAGTCGGACTTGAAGAAGCAGCCGTTACAGTGTTGTCAGGATTAACAATAATAGTTCCAGTTGCAGATACAGTTCCACATCCACCTATCAA
>CAMDMY010000009.1 GCA_945902775.1 Chryseobacterium gleum
TCTCAATTCAGGTTCAAAAGATATCTTACCAACCATAACAATTGCATCTTCTTCATTTTTAGGTGTTTCAACACGACGAAGAATCGCTGTAATTCGAGCCAACAATTCCTCCATTGAAAAAGGTTTCGTTAAATAATCATCTGCACCAAGTGCAAAACCTTCTAACTTATCCTCTTTTAAACCTTTAGCAGTTAGGAAAAGAATAGGAACTTTACGGTCGATTTCACGAATTTCTTTTGCTAACGTAAAACCATCCATCACTGGCATCATTACGTCGAATAAACAGAAATCAAATTTTTGTTCGTTGAAACGTTCGAATGCAGCTTTTCCATTGCGAACCAAGTCCACATCAAAACCTTTCGATTTCAAATAGGTTTGTAATAATAATCCTAAATTATCATCGTCTTCAGCTAATAAGATGTTTGTTTTTTTGCTCATAGTTAGTTTTTTATTCTTATTGTAAAGGTAGATCCTTTTCCTACAACACTTTTAACACTTATGTTCCACCCGTGTAACTCTGAAATGACTTTCACATAGCTTAAACCAAGTCCAAACCCTTTCACATTGTGTAAGTTACCCGTTGGAATACGGTACAATTTATCAAATATTTTTGTGATGTGTTCCTTGCTAATCCCAATTCCATTATCGGAAACACTTAAAAGATACGTATTTCCCTCTTTTTTAAGATCAATTACCAGATGAGGAACCTCTTCACAGTATTTAATTCCATTATCAATAAGATTAGAGAATAAATTAGTGAAATGCATTTTATCTGCCGTAATTTCAATTAATTCAATTGGAATATCAATATCGATTTTACCTCCTATCGATTTTATTCTAAATTGAGCATTATGAACTACTTCATGAATAATTTCATTTAATAGCACTTTTTCTTTCTTCAATTTTAATTCACCTCTATCCATTACGGCACTTTGAAGAATACGTTCAACCAATAAACTTAATCGTTGATTTTCATCGTTGATCATCTTTACAAATGGCGCAGATTGATCTGTGCTACCACCCAACATGTCTGGGTCTGACATTGCTTGACAAGCCAATGAAATAGTAGAAATGGGTGTCTTAAATTCGTGTGTCATATTCGAAATGAAGTCACTTCTTAATTCAGACAATTTTTTTTGCGTTAAAATAGTTTTAAACATAAACACCAAAGCAATGATTATGAGGAACATCAATAATAAACTGATCGACATAGAGCCCCACATTTCTTTTAATAAGAACGAACCTTTTGAGGGGAAATTTATGTGTAATGTCAATATTTCATCCAAGGTATTACTTGGGAAAAGTATCACATTTGCCGTTTTTAGGGTGTCCAATTCTGTTGAATAATTATGTGATTGACAGCTTTTTATAGATTTTAATGATTTCAGTTTAAAAGGAAGTGTTTTACCTTCATCATTGATAATCATAATTTCGTAATTCAAAGGCAATTCATCCGATTTTAATTCATGATAAATTACCGAATCTAAAAAATCTAAATCGATTCGTTTTTCGGGTTCTTCGTATACATTGTAACGAAAAGCTTCCACCATCATTTCATTTACAAATCGAGCTTTTTTGAATATTTGCTTTAAAACTCGTTCATCCAATTGAATAGAAACAACTGATTTTGTTCCTTGAATTTGTTTAGTTTGAGGATTGAATAAATCTCGGACTTGTTTTACATCTCTTGCTAACACTTTATGTTCAGCCGTTAAACCAGATAAAGTATCAAAGGCTTTCCCTTTGATAATTAGGTAATTTTGCATTTCCCCATTTTCAAAAATAGAAGTATCTTGAATTGAAATCGATTCTTGAGAGGAAAGTAAATTTTGAAATTCTTCTTTTAAAACATCCTTGTATTGACCGCTAAAATCGCGGTTTACGATGTGCATATAACGGCGAATATCTTCTGCTTTTTCGTGACGAATAGCAATTCTTTCAAGTGTCGTGTTGACTTTGCTCTTAAATTGTGTTGATTTTCTATCGTATAATTGCGCTGTTTGAAACGATTGAATCACCAGTAAGGCCAACATCGAAACAACTACTAAAACGAAAATAAAATTGACACGAATTTTTTTCAAACCATTAACTTTTCAACTAAAGTAACGGAATCTAGGAAGTATATTGTCTACTTAACTTTTTTTAACGAATAAATAGTATAGACTCGGAGACCGTGATGATAAATCATCACTCAAAGAGATTAGACCGCTTCACTCAAAGACTGATTCACATTCCCGAAAAACGAAGTACTTGAGAATTGAAAATTTAAAAAATTCTACTGTTGGTGGGACGTACAAGTTTGACAAAAAAAAGAGGCTATTTCGAGTTTGAAATAGCCTCTTTTGAATATAATAAACACAGTAAATCAAGTCTTAAAGCGAAGCGATCTAATGTCTTAAAGTCTAATGTCTAAATTGGCATCTCTCTTGTAAAAGCAGGAATTCCAGTTACATCCATACCTGTAATTAACAAGTGAATATCATGAGTTCCTTCATACGTCATAACTGACTCTAAATTAGCCATATGGCGCATCATTGAGAATTCTGAAGTGATACCCATACCACCATGGATTTGGCGCGCTTCTCTAGCAATATTGATTGCGATTTCACAGTTGTTACGTTTAGCCATAGAAATTTGAGCAGAAGTCGCTTTCCCTTCATTTCTTAATTGACCTAGACGGAAAGTTAAAAATTGTGCTTTTGTAATTTCAGTAATCATTTCAGCCAATTTCTTTTGTTGTAATTGGAAAGCACCAATTGGAACACCAAATTGTGTTCTTTCTTTACAATATCTTAGAGCTTGATCGTAACAATCCATAGCAGCGCCTAAGGCACCCCATGCAATACCAAATCTCGCAGAATCTAAACAACTTAAAGGGGCACCTAAACCAGATCTACCCGGTAAAATGTTAGATTTTGGAACTTTTACATTTACAAAAATTAATTCTCCAGTTGCAGAAGCTCTTAATGAAAGTTTACCATGCATTTCTGGAGTAGAAAAACCTTCCATTCCACGTTCAACGATAATTCCGTAAATCCTTCCTGTTTCATCTTTTGCCCAAACAACTGCTATATCAGCAAACGGAGCATTAGAAATCCACATTTTAGCGCCATTCAA
Source organism: Chryseobacterium gleum (assembly GCA_945902775.1). Taxonomy (GTDB): domain Bacteria; phylum Bacteroidota; class Bacteroidia; order Flavobacteriales_D; family Crocinitomicaceae; genus CAIUKX01. Next base: position 3,118 of record CAMDMY010000009.1, read on the forward strand.
GATAACGTTTTCACCGTCACCTGCATCTTTGAAATTGGTTGTCATTCCACCAGGATTTGACCCATGATCTGGTTCAGTTAAACCAAAACATCCCATCATTTCACCTGTCGCTAATTTAGGAAGGTATTTATTTTTGTGCTCTTCAGAACCATATTTCCATATAGGATACATTACCAAAGAACTCTGAACAGATGCAGTTGAACGTAAACCCGAATCACATCTTTCTAATTCTTGCATAATTAAACCATACGAAATTTGGTCTAATCCTGGCCCACCATATTCCTCTGGAATATAAGGTCCAAAAGCACCAATTTCTCCTAATCCACCTAAAATGTGCATCGGGAAAGTTGCTTTTTCATAATGTTCATCGATAATAGGAGAAACTTCTTTCTTTACCCATGCACGAGCAGCATCACGAATCATTTTTTGTTCTTCTGTAAGCAAGTCATCCATGTTATAATAATCAGGATGTACGTATAAATCTGTTCCCATATCTTATAGTTTCGTGTATAATATGATGTAAAATTAATTCTTTTTTTTGGTGCAAAAAAGAATTATTCTTCATTTTGGATGTAACTTTGTGAAAAAAAATAAAAATTGCAAGAATAAATGTCATTAATTCAACAAATATTTAGTGAAGGAGCATTGTTAGATGTCCCTTCAGAATTAATGTTGAGAGAAAATAATCTTTCTCACAAGGTAATTCCTTTGGTGCTTGTTTCTTTTTTAATGATCACGTTCGCTAAATTTCAAAATAATTCCATTTTTAATTCACTTTTCAAATTATTATTTGCTAATCGTAATTTTGACCAAGTATTTAAAGAGGAAATTAAGCTAGGCTCATCTAGTTCCGTTGCATTAATCATAAATTATTTTTTTATTATTTCTACATGTGTTTTTTTAAGTATTCAAGCAACTACTAATATTTCATTTTCACATTCTATAGGCTTTTCATTAGCAATACCTGCAGGTGTTTTTCTTTTACAATTAGCTAGTCTTTGGTTAATCGGTTTGATTACGAAAGAAATGAAATTAATTGTATCTCCTTTATTAGAAACATTTGTCATTATCGAATTTGTTGGTTTTGTATTATTTTTTCTTGCTTTAGTATGGGTTTTAAACCCACAATTTTCGAATTATTTTTTAAGTGCCTTTGCATTTTTATTAGCTTTTGGCTTTGTTCTTCGCTTTTTTAAGAGTCTTTTATCAGTTTTAAGGAAGGGTGTACCTTTGTATTATATTATTTTGTATTTTTGCACGCTTGAAATTCTACCACTGTTCATAGCTTACTACTATGTAACTAAGAATTTCAGTAACTATTTTTGATTTATTGATTTAAATTACTGAACGTTGGCTATTAAAACAATTTTGGTTTCACAACCAAAACCAGACGGAGATAAATCGCCATATTATGATTTGGCAGATAAGTATAAACTGAAAATTGATTTCAGACCATTTATACGTGTGGAAGGCGTTAGTGCTCAGGAATTTAGAACTCAACGTGTAAATATTCCAGAGCATACAGCTATTATTTTAACATCAAAAGCTGCTATTGATCATTTCTTTAGAATGGCTGAAGAAACGCGTTTTACAGTTCCAGACACTATGAAATATTTTTGTATTTCTGAAGCTGTTGCATATTACCTTCAAAAATATGTAAGTTTCCGCAAGAGAAAGATTTTCTTTGGAAAACAAACTATTGAAGACTTGGTAGAGGTAATGAAAAAACATAAGAAGGAAAAATTCTTATTGCCTTGTACGGATATATTGAGAGATAAAATTCCAGAAACTTTAGAACAACACAATATTCCTTTTACAAAAGCAATGTTGTATAGAACTGTAGCTTCTGATTTATCTGATTTAGAAGATGTTTATTATGATATATTAGTGTTTTTTAGTCCTGGTGGAATAGAATCTCTTTTTAAAAACTTCCCTGATTTTAAACAAAATAAAACTGCAATTGCTGCTTTTGGACCAACAACTGCAAATGCTGTATTGAAAAATAATTTACGATTAGATGTGCACGCTCCAATGCCAAACGCACCATCTATGACAGCTGCTCTAGAACTTTTTGTTAAAGATCAATTGAAAAAAAAATAATTGAATTTGATTAGGCTTTAAAGCGTTTACAACATGTAATCGCTTTTTTTATTTATTTAATTCACGAATTCATACAATAATAATTTTTTTTTAACAGATAAAGAATTAAATTTGGTGAAATAACTATAATTTATTAATTACAATTTATGAAGAAAAAAATACTTTTAATTGGAACTGTTTTAGCTTCCACTTTTTCATTTGGTCAATCTACACCAGTTAGCACAACTCCAGCTAATAAAAATGTTATTCTTGAAGAATTCACTGGAATTCACTGTGGATATTGTCCTGACGGTCATCAAATTGCAAATTCATTGGCTACAGCTAACCCTAATCGCCTTGTTTTAGTAAATATACATGCAGGCGGGTATGCTCAACCAGCATCTGGTGAACCTGATTTAAGAACACCAGCAGGAAGTGCAATTGATTCATGGATGTCACCTGCAGGATATCCGGCAGGTTCAGTTCAAAGAAAATATACTTCTGGTTCTTATGCTGTTTCTAGAGGAAGTTGGTCAGGAATCGTAAATACGGTGTTAGCTGAACCATCTCCAGTAAATGTTGCTTTAGATGCGACAATTGATATGTCTACTAGAGTTGTAACTGTTAATGCTGAAATTTATTACACTTCTCCTTTTGCTGCTGGAACAAATCATTATTTAAATGTTGGTATCTTACAAGATGATTTCGAAGGACCACAATCTAATTACGGTTCTCCAACACCATATAATGCTTCTGCTGTTTTACCAAATGGGAATTACTTACACCAACATATTTTTAGAGGCTATGTAAATACAAGTGGTACTTGGGGAGATGCAATTGATGCTTCACAAACTTCAGTTATCACAAAAACGTATACGTACACTCTTCCAACTGCTATTGCAGGAACTTATTTGGATTTATCTAATTTAAAATTCTTTGCTTTTGTAGGATCTGGTTATAATACAACTAGTTCAGCAAATGTTTATACTGCTGCTGAAGTAACGCCTTCATTAACGAATATTCCAAATGGGTATGCATATGTAAATGGAATCACAAATTCTTTAAATTTAGGATGTTCTACTTCTACTAATATTGCTCCTGTAGTTAAAATTACAAATGGGGGTGCAACAATTACTTCTTTAACTTTTTCTTCAAGTGTAAATTATGGTACACCAACAATTACAAATTGGACAGGTAATATTGCACAATATGGTACTCAAGAAATTACAATCAATAACTTACCTAGTTTTACAGTAGGTTCTTCTAATAATGTAGTTGTTACGGTTACAGGTGTTAATGGGGGTACTGGTATTATTAGTTCATCAGCTTCAGCAACAAAATCAATTAAGAAATCAGCTATTTCTACTGGTGATGTATACACAATTGAGGTTTTAACTGATAATTATCCTTCTGAAACATCTTGGGAACTATTAAATTCTTCAAATGTTGTAGTAGCTAGTGCTGGACCTTATGTTGGAAACGGAACTTCTTCTGGTGGTGCAGATGCTTTAAAAACGAAAAGTCATAGTGTAACATTGACAGCTTCTGATTGTTATAGTTTCAAATTATATGATACTTATGGAGATGGTTTAGGTGAAGGGAGTAATCCAGCAGGAGGATTTGGATTTAAAATCAAAAAAGGGAATGTTACTTTATATTCTAATGTTGCTACTTCTATTGGTGTTGATGTTGCTGAACCTTCTCTTGGTTCAAAAGCAAAATCTAGTCTTACAAATGGCGTATTAAGTTTAACTTACCAAAGTTCTGCAGCTATAGAAGAAATTGAAAATTCAGATGTAATTTCAGTTTTCCCGAATCCAGCTTCAGATAAATTAAATGTTTCTTTTAAAGCAGAAAATGTTGATTACACAATTAACATTTCTGATTTATCAGGAAGAGTAATAATGAGTAACACATATTCTAAATTAACTGATAATCAATCGATCGAACTTCCTTTAAATGGAATTTCTTCAGGAAACTACATTGTTTCTGTTTCTTCAATAAACGGAACAGTAAACCAACATGTAGCGATTAAATAATTTAAGAAAATACAAAATATTAAAACCAGATTCGAAAGAGTCTGGTTTTTTTTTGAAGTTGATTTTTAAATAAATAATTCGGAAGCGATATAATCTGCTTTTAATCTTCCTTCTTTGGTTAAAATGATTTTTGAATCAGTAACAATTAACCAGGAATTTTTTTCCATTTGATTAACTTTTTTCCAAAAGGATTCAGAAGGGGTTTGAATGGCTTTTAGTTGATTCAAATTTACTCCAACCAGTGTTCGTAAACCAATCAACAGTAATTCATTAAATTGATCTTCTGTGCTTAAAATTTCTGTTTCCAATGTCGATTGATTTTCTTGAACCAATTGAATGTACTTTATATTGTTAGAGATATTCCAACTTCGCGATGTTCCATTGAATGAATGAGCCGAAGGACCAATTCCTAAATAATGTTTTCCTTTCCAGTAATTAGAATTGTGTTTTGATTCAAAATTTGGAGTTGAAAAATTAGAAATTTCATATTGATGAATCCCATTTCTTTCTAATTCTGAAATTAGATACTCAAATTGTTCACTTTGTTGGTCTTCATTTGCAGGAGTAATTTTTTTCGTAGCAACCCATTTACTTAAAGCGGTTTTGTCTTCTACAGTTAAGCAATAAGCAGAAATATGATTCAAACCGAAATTGATGGCTATTTGTATATTCTTTTTCCAATCTTCTAGATTAAAATTAGGTAATCCATAAATTAAATCTATACTAATATTCTCAAATCCCTTACTTTTTGCCAATGCAACGCAATTTAAGGCTTCTTCACTTGTATGTGCACGATTCATCCATTTAAGATCTTCTTCTCTAAACGATTGAAGACCAATGCTTAATCGATTGATCCCGAGCAACTTCCAACGCTCTAATGATTCGCTTGAAATGTCATCAGGATTCGCTTCTAAAGTGATTTCAGGAGAAACTGAAATACTGAATACAGATTCTATTTTTCTTAAAATTAGAGTCAATTCTTCCGTTGTAAGTATACTTGGTGTTCCTCCTCCAAAATAAATTGTTTCGATTTGTTGATTTTGCAGGTATTCTTTTCTGATTTCAATTTCTTTTATAATTGATCCAATCATTTCCTGTCGATAGGAATGAAATGTTGTGCTAAAATGAAAATCACAATAAGAACATTTTTGCTTACAAAAAGGAATATGAATATAAATACCTGCCATTTAAGCAAAAATAAGCATCGTTTTTACTAATTGCTTAAACAAACGTAAATTTTCTTAAATATTATTTTGTAATAATGAATATTTGTGTACATTGTACAAGTAATTTAAAATGATTGTCATGGATTTTAATCAAAGTAAAAATGCAATTAATCAAGAACTTGATCAGTTTTTGTCCGTTTTAAATCAGTTACTTCCACGCTATTCATATTTAGTTAATAAGGATTTTATTGATCCTATTGAATTAAAAGAATTAGGAGAAATAGAACACTTTTTGATAGAAGTTAACTCTAAAATAAGAGATATTAAAAACCGTCTTGATCAAAATTTATTTGGGCATTCTTTAGATTTATATTACAAATACAAAGAAGCTGCAAAAAAAGGGGATGTTTTAGCTCAAAATAAGATGGAGCGACTTCATCATTTTTTTAATGAAACTTTAAAAGGAAACGAAGCAATTAATTGGAATTGATTGTTGTTTTTATATTAAGCTTTGGAGAATGTGTTTTCCATTCTTGATTTTATTTTATTAAATTCGCTTCAAATAAATTATTTTAAATATGAGAGTTGCTGTTGTAGGTGCTACAGGGATGGTTGGAAATATCCTATTAAAAGTTTTACGTGAACAAAATTTTCCTATTACGGAATTAATTCCAGTTGCTTCTGAAAAATCAGTTGGTATGCAAATTGAATTTGGAGGATTATCTTTCCCAGTTGTAAATCTTAAGACAGCAGTTGCAATGAAACCAGATGTAGCTATATTTTCTGCTGGTGGCGAAACATCATTAGAATGGGCGCCTAAATTTGCTGAAGTTGGTACAACAGTAATCGATAACTCTTCTGCTTGGAGAATGGATCCAACAAAGAAATTAATTATCCCTGAAATTAACGGTCATTTATTGACTGCTGAAGATAAAATAATTGCTAATCCAAATTGTAGTACGGTACAATTATTATTAGCGTTAGCCCCACTTCATAAAGCATATAAGGTTAAACGTGTAGTAGTTTCTACGTACCAATCAATTACAGGTACAGGAGTTAAAGCGGTTCAACAAATGGAAAATGAACGAGCTAATATTCAAGGGGAAATGGCGTATGCTTACCCAATTGATAAAAATTGTATTCCTCATTGTGATAGCTTCGAAGAAAACGGCTATACAAAAGAGGAAATGAAATTAACGAATGAAACAAAAAAGATTTTAGACCCAAGCATTTCAGTAACTGCTACTGCTGTTCGTGTTCCTGTAGTTGGTGGTCATTCGGAAGCTGTTAATGTTGAATTTGAGAACGATTTCGATTTAGCTGATGTTCGTAAACTACTTCACGATTCAGATGGGATTACGTTAAAAGACGACCCAACAACAAATTCTTATCCAATGGCAAAATATGCTGAAGGAAAAGACGATGTATTTGTTGGTAGAATTCGACGTGATGAATCTCAACCGAACACATTAAATATGTGGATTGTTGCAGATAATTTAAGAAAAGGTGCTGCTACAAATGCGGTTCAAATCGGTAAATTATTGATTTCAAAAGGACTTCTTTAATAATTATGAATTTTTGATGTTGGATGATTAATTAATCCAACATCAAAAATTTAACATTCAAAATTATCTTCTAAGTCTCCATTTACTTCTCAAGACCGTACCTCTATAATCATCTAATTTTTCTGTCACACCGTGACCTTCTAATTTACGAATCAATTTAAAGGTTCCTTTACCTGATTTGTAATCCATTTCATCCTCAAATATTGGGATAATTCCTAAAAATCGTATATTCTTTTCTCCGATAGTTAAAGGGACTAATTCTTCCTTCAAAAGCATTGGGTCATTCAAGAAAAAATGATTTGCTCTCATTGTTGGAGAAAGAGCTTTAAAAGGCTTTTCACAAGGGATTGTATGCCCTTTACCAAACCAAGAATGCTTCTCAATCACATATTTCGACATGCGTTGAATCCAATCTAAAACCCAATTCATATTTGGATTTTCTTTGTCGTTTAAATCCCAATAACTTGGTAAACAGAAATAGAGTTCATTGTATTCTTTTCCGATTTCTTTTTCAGGAACAGGCATACAATAATCACTTAGTCCATTTGTCATTAAAACGGTAATCGGACTATTTAATTCTAAATTTATTGTCAACAAAGGCATTTGACCTTCGTCCACTTTAAATTCATTCACTCTGTTTTCACCAAAGCGATTTTTCAACTCTATTTCTAAATCTGACATATCTTTTTTCATCTTCCCCCTTTGGATGGTGCCGAAAGTTTTCCGGAGAGTGGGCTGATTTTTTTTCTAATTATTTCTTACTCCACTCCTCGATAGAAGCTTTGTTTAAATTTACATAATGGATATCACCCTCTTTTTCGGCTGCAGCCAAAGATAATTTTGCTGTTTCAATAGCTCCTTTCTTATCTCCTAATTCGGCTTGAATTAATGCCTTTGTTCTTACCATCCAAAAAGCAGATTCACCTCTTAATTCAACAGCTTTAGATACCCATATTAATGCTTGTTTTAAATCTTTTTTCTCAGCATAATAATAATTCCCAGCATTGTAATAATCACTAGCAGATGGACCAGACATTGTTTTTTGAATGTTTGACATTACTTTAACATCAGTTGGAATTTTAAAGTTCACTGATGCAACAGTTTTGTCCCATGTAAAATTTAAAGCAGCAGAAGTCGTCTCTAAATTTTCTAATGAAATTGAGAATGTTTCGACTTCATTAGCTAAAATATTCACTTTTGCTTTAGTTTTTAATGCAACTTTTGCATCGTCCCATTTTTCTGGATTTCCCCAGTTTGTTGTTTCTGTATAGAAAAGAATTTCCCAACTTTCTTTACTTGGTTTTGTATAAATAGCATAAGTTCCTGCTTTTAAAGTATCGGTTCCGAAAACTAAGAAGTCGGAAGTAGTGAATTTTGTATTTTCATTTGCTCCAGTTCTCCAAATTTCATCGAAGGGAACAACATTTCCGAAAACGACTCTTTGATTTTTACTCGGGCGAGAATATTCAATTTTGATATCCGTTAAACCAACGCGTTGTTCAAATTTAGCTACTGGACTAGCTTTTGGTGTTTGTAATTGAGCAATTGAAGTCATTGTTAAAACAACTGACGATGCGATTGTAAAAAGTATTTTTTTCATTTTTCTAAATTAGTATTATTAAAATAATTATTTGATTAAAATAGTTAAGGCATCCCAAAATTCTTGTGAAGATACATAACAACCTTTTTCAAAAAGTTGGTGCATTTCAATTTCTCTTGTTTCATTGTATGCTTTTTCAGTTCTAAAAATCGATAACTCATCCGGATTTTTAGAAAGTGCTTCGTGAATAGATTCAGCAGAAGATAAGTTTGAACTACCTGATTTTTTATTCAACGAAATTAGCTCCATATTTTCTTTTTTACAATGGAAAATCATACATGTATCGTCACTCCTAAATTCGATAAATTGAAGTTTTTCATACACTTTTTGAAGAACTGTATCGGAAAACAATTCCACTAGAGCTATCGCTTTTGGAATGTCAGAAATATTCATTTCTATCCATTCTTCATTTTTTACTCCATTCGTGATCATGAAATGCTTAAAATCTTCGTCAAAGATGTGCATTTCTTCTTTCGTTAATATTCTATATTTCATACGGTGAAATTAGTAATTTTTGAGGTATAGAGTTACTTTTTTTTACCACAGAGTCTAAGTTGAGTTTGGCAGTGAGTGTCACACAGTTTTATATACGTTGATAATAACTTTGTGATTATTATGAAATTACTATATGTAATCTGTGGTTAAAAATTATTTGAATTACAAATAAGTTTCGTTATATTTACGAAACTTATTGTTTTTATTTCGTTATATTTACGAAATTTATTATATTTGTTTCGTCATATTTACGAAATTTTTACAAGTTATGAAGAGTGTACTAAAAACGATAATCGTTGAATCTCAAGAAAAAAAGCGAGTTGAAATACAATCAAGAAATATTGATATACCTATAGATACCCAACTTATAATTAGTTTAATTGGTCCTAGAAGAAGTGGGAAAACGTATTTATTACATTCTGTATATCAGAAATTAATCGAAAAAGGAATCCCTAAAAATCAATTAGTTTACATCAATTTCGAAGATGAACGATTAACAATGAAAACTGATGATTTAGATTTAATTTTACAATCTTATTTAGAATTATATCCTGAAAATTTATTAGAAAATTGCTATTTCTTTTTTGATGAGATTCAAAATATTGATGGTTGGGAAAAATTTATACGTCGTATATTCGACAACCTTTGTAAAAATGTTTTTGTTACGGGTTCAAATGCTAAATTATTGAGTACTGAAATTGCGACTTCATTAAGAGGTCGAACGATTACTTATACCGTTTTACCTTTAAGTTTAAAAGAATATTTGCAATTTAAAAAGGTAGATATTTCACTTTATAACACACGGAAAAAAGCACTTTTATTAAATCATATAAAAGATTTTATTTTAAACGGAGGTTTTCCAGAAGTAATTGATTTTGATAAAGATACACGATTAAGAGTATTGCAAAGCTATTTTAACACAATGATTTATCGAGATATAATCGAAAGATATAAAATAACAGATCCGCTGATTTTGAAATATTTTATTAAAAAAATGTTTGCAGGAATTGGAAAACCAATGTCAATTAATAAAATTTACAACGATTTAAGGTCACAAGGATATAAAGTCAGTAATAATGTTCTGTATAATTTTGATGATTATTGTAAAACTATTTTCTTGACAATATCAATCCCAAAATTTGATTTTTCAGAAATAAAGCAGGCAAAATCGGAGAAGAAAACATACGCTATTGATACAGGTTTGTTGGCTTCCATTGAGTTTAGTTTTTCTGAAAATTTAGGTAAATTGTTTGAAAACACGATTCTACTCGAATTTTTAAAACAAGGAAAAGAAATATATTATTACATAGACAAAGTGGAATGTGATTTTATAATTAAGGATAAAAATAGTTTCCTCCCTTTTCAAGTTTCATACACACTAGAAAACAATGAAACAAAAGAAAGAGAATTAAAAGGATTAGTAGCAGCGTGTGAAAAATTAGGTGTAACAGAAGGAACCATTATTACCTTTGATCAAAAAGGAGAATTAATTTACAAAGGAATCAAAGTGAAAATCATTCCGATGTATGATTATTTTTTATGATGAAACATTAATAATCCAACATCAAAACTCAAAAATCCACCTTATATTTGTATAAAAAATAGATCTTATGTCAAAACTTACAACACTCGGCGAATTTATAATGAAACGTGAGCACGAATTTGATGGTGCTACTGGAGAATTAACACGTTTATTAAATGATATTTCTGTAGCTTCAAAAATTGTTGCAAGAGATGTTCGTAGAGCTGGTTTAGTAGATGCTATTCAAGGAGCTCAAGGTGAAGTAAATGTTCAAGGTGAAGATCAACAAAAATTAGATGTTGTTGCCGATAACCAATTCATCAAAATGTTTGAGAATGGTGGTGAGGTTTGTGGTATCGCTTCTGAAGAAAATGATGACTTTGTAGCTTTTACAAGTGAGACATCTAAACATGGTAAATACGTTGTTCTTTTTGATCCATTAGACGGGTCTTCAAATATTGATGTAAACGTTTCAATCGGTACTATTTTTTCTATTTACAAAAGAACCAGTAAAAGAGATGAATTAGCTACTGAAGCGGATATGCTCCAAAAAGGTGACGTTCAGGTTGCTGCAGGATATGTTCTTTATGGTTCTTCTACAATGTTGGTTTATTCTACAGGCTGTGGAGTGAACGGATTTACATTAGACCCATCAATTGGTGAATATTGTCTTTCTCATCCAAATATGAAAATGCCAGAGATTGGTAGACAATATGCTATGAATGAAGGGAATATAAAAGTAGCTGAAAAAGGAATTCAAGATTATATTTCTTACTGTCAAGATACTGACCCTGCAACTAATCGTCCGTATTCAGGAAGATACATCGGTTCATTAGTGGCTGATTTCCATAGAAGTTTAATCAAAGGAGGTATTTACATTTACCCAGATACTCCTAGTCACCCAGAAGGTAGATTACGTTTAATTTACGAATGTAATCCATTGGCTTTCATTGCAGAACAAGCAGGTGGTTTAGCAACAACAGGTAGACAAAGAGTGTTAGATATTCAACCAGCAAAATTGCATCAACGTATTCCTTTCATCATCGGTTCTAAATTGATGGTAGAAAGAGTGGTAAGTTTGATTGAAGCAGCAAGTGTTGTAGAGAAATAAATTTAGGTTAAGATTGAGGTTGAGCTCTTAATCTCAACCTCAATCTCAATCTCAACCTAATTCAAATGGATACCAAAGAATTAATTCAACAATTTTCAAAATTAAAGGCAATTGACTCTACAGCGAGTGAATTGCAAATTGTTGGTTCTCGTATTCATTGGAGTGGATTGATTGGAGCTTCAAGAGCATTAAGTTCGGCGGCTCTTTGTTCGCAAGTTCCTGGTCACCATTTATTTATATTAAACGATAAAGAGGAAGCAGCTTATTTTTTAAATGATTTAGAAAGTTTGTTTCCAGAAGATAATAGGGTGCTTTTTTATCCTGCTTCGTACCGTGTTCCTTATCAGTTTGAGGAAACAGACAATTCGAATGTAGTAGCAAGAGCACAAGTTCTAGAGAAATTAAATTCAGGAAAAAATGCCTGGATTGTTACCTATCCTCAAGCCCTTTTTGAACGTGTTCCAACCAAAGTGAACTTAACGACTAATACGTTGAAAGTGCAAGTTGGAAAAACATACTCGATTGATTTTATGAATGAATTACTGTTGGAATATCATTTCGACAGAGTAGATTTTGTATATGAACCAGGACAGTTTTCAATTCGTGGTGGAATTGTAGATGTATTTTCATTTTCGAACGACCATCCTTTTAGAATTGAGTTTTTTGGTGATGAAGTTGAAACGATTCGAACGTTTGATGCTACAACGCAACTTTCGATTCACAAACACGATCATTTCAATATTATTCCAAATGTTCAAGGTCAAATGTCACATACAACGAATGGGACTTTCCTAGAATTTATTGGAAATTCAACAACCGTTTGGCTTTCATCTTATGATCAAATTTTGAGTATTTTGGAAATGGAATATGAGAAAGCGTTAAAATTATATGATGCGTATAAGGGAGAGGTAAAACAAACGATTCCGAGTAAATTATATATGCATCCAAACGATTTTAAAGAAGAAATTCAAGGTTTTTCTTTGATTGAATGGGGACCAGTTTATTCGTTCAAAGCAACGTTGGAAGAGAAATTTACATTTCAGCCACAACCAAGTTTTAACAAGAACTTTGAAATGTTGCGAACGGATTTAATCGCGCGACAAAAAGCAGGTTTTACGAATTTAATCTTCTCGAATCAACCCAAACAGATTGATCGTTTGATGCAAATTTTCGAAGATATTGGCGGTGAAGTAGAATTTATCCCAATGCCTTTCGCTTTGCACGAAGGATTTATTGATCCAACGAATAAATTGGTGTGTTATACTGATCATCAATTGTTTGAACGTTACCATCGATTCAAATTAAAAGAAGGATTTCAACAAGCGAAGCAAGCATTAACCTTAAAAGAGATTTATAATCTTCAAAAAGGAGATTATGTAACGCATATCGATCACGGTGTAGGTCAATTTTCTGGTTTACAGACGATTGATGTAAATGGGAAACCACAAGAAGCAATACGTTTAGTGTATAAGGATGGCGATGTTTTATACGTAGGAATTCACTCGTTACACCGAATTTCTAAGTTTACTGGGAAAGATGGTATCGCTCCTAAAATGAATAAGTTAGGCTCACAAACGTGGTCTGTTCTTAAAAATAAAACGAAGAAAAAAATCAAGGAATTAGCCTTTGATTTGATTCAATTATATGCCAAAAGAAAAAGTCAACCCGGATTTGCTTTTTCTCCAGATTCGTACCTTCAAAATGAGTTAGAAGCATCGTTTATGTACGAAGATACACCTGACCAAATGAAAAGTACGCAGGCGATTAAAGAGGATATGGAATCATCTACTCCAATGGATCGTTTGATTTGCGGAGATGTTGGTTTTGGTAAAACTGAATTAGCCGTTCGAGCAGCTTTTAAAGCAGTTGCGGATAGTAAACAAGTGGCTATTTTAGTTCCAACGACGATTTTATCGATGCAACATTACCGAAGTTTTTCAGCTCGTTTGAAAGATTTTCCGTGTAAAGTAGATTATATCAATCGTTTTAAATCAGCGAAACAAGTAACAGAAACCTTGAAGAAATTAGCTTCAGGTGAAATTGATATATTAATAGGAACGCACGCTATCGTTTCAGAAAAAGTTAAATTCAAAGATTTGGGTTTAATGATCATTGACGAAGAACAAAAATTTGGTGTATCGGTGAAAGATAAATTGAAAACGATGCGTGCTACGGTCGATACATTGACATTGACGGCAACACCAATTCCGAGAACACTTCAATTTTCTTTGATGGGAGCTAGGGATTTAAGTTTAATCAATACTCCACCGCCGAACAGACAGCCTGTTTTAACAGAGATTATTCAATTCAACGAAGAAGCGATTCGTGATGCGGTGGCATATGAAGTAAGTCGCGGTGGACAAGTTTTCTTTGTGAATAATCGACTTTCGAATATCAAAGAGATTTCAGGAATGTTGCAACGTTTATGTCCTGGAATTAGAGTAGGTATTGGTCACGGACAAATGGATGGGAAGCAGTTGGAAAAGATAATGTTCGATTTTATTAACCATGAATACGACGTTCTTTTAGCAACAACCATTATAGAATCAGGAATCGATATTTCTAACGCGAATACAATCATCATCAACGATGCCCATAATTTTGGTTTAAGTGATTTACATCAATTAAGAGGAAGAGTTGGACGTTCTAACAAAAAAGGATTCTGTTATTTGGTTGCGCCTAAATTCAATATTTTAACTTCAGAAGCTAGAAAACGTTTAGAAGCGTTGGTTCAATTTTCAGATTTAGGGGCAGGATTTAATATTGCGATGAAAGATTTGGATATTCGTGGAGCCGGAAATATGCTTGGAGGCGAACAAAGTGGTTTTATATCTGAAATAGGTTTCGAGATGTATCAAAAAATCTTGAACGAAGCGATGGAAGAATTGCGTGAATCTGAATTCAAAGAGTTATACGCTGATCGAAATACCGATTCGATGACCCATTTCGTGAAAGATTGTGTACTTGAAACAGATTTAGAAGTCCGTATTCCAGATGATTACGTCAACAATGTAGCTGAACGTTTGAGTTTATACCAAGAAATGGATAACCTTGAAAACGAGGAAGAGTTGACAAAATTCTCTGAAGGATTAATCGACCGTTTCGGACCATTACCTAAAGAAGTAAAAGAGTTGATTTTATCGTTTAAATTACGTTGGTTAGCTCAAGATTTAGGTTTAGAGAAATTAGTCCTAAAAGGAGGAAAAATGATCGGTTATTTCATTTCAAATCCACAATCTATTTTTTACGAAACACCCGTATTTACATCCGTCTTAAATTACATCCAAAAAAATCCGAAAAATTGTTCTTTCAGTGAAGCCAACGATCGATTAAGAATTATCTATACCGATATTACCAATTTGAAAAAAGGCTTTGAAAGGTTGTATGAGATTCAAGAATTGGTGGGAGAAATAAGTTTATAATTTCTTAAAAGCTATTTGTTCAAGTCAACTTTTTCACTAACTTAAAGTAAAAAAGTAGATTTTATGAGTACAAATTCACCTAAAGAACTATTAAATTGTTAGCTGAAAAATTACAACCTGAATTTAGAAGTGGATTTTCTTATCGAAATTCAATTTCTAAAGACAATTCATAAACTTTTCTGTGGTTATTTTTTTAAGGCTAAAATCGATTCAAACATCAAAATTTTATAAAAATGATGTTTACTATTGTTTTAAACCTTATTTTTGATACCTAATTAGCTAGTAAGCATTAAAAATTGTAAAAATATATGTCTGCTTTACTTTATTCAATTAATCCCGATCGTACTATTCCGTGGAATAATCTTCCTCTTTTACCTATTCACCAAGATTTATATCGTACGCCAGTGATTTTAGAAAAGTTGGGTGACGCAAAAGCTGCATTAGCAAGATTACAAGGGAGAAGCGTTATTATTCCCAACCAAGGATTGTTAATTAATACAATCAGTTTACAAGAAGCAAAAGCATCTAGTGAGATAGAAAATATTTTCACCACAGATGATGAATTATACAAGGCATATAGTGAAAATGACGAAAAGTCTAGTGGAAGTTCAAAAGAAGTTTTGAGATATAGAGAAGCACTTTGGTCAGGTTTTCATCAATTAAAAAATGAGAATAAATTTAGCGAGCAATATTTTGTAAATATATTTCAGGAAATCGTTCAAACAGATGATGAAATTCGATTAGAATTCAATAATACAACCATTAAGCAAGGAGGTACAGGTCCAAATACTGGTAAAATTATTTATACTCCACCCAGAGGAAAAGAAGTGATTCAATCAAAAATGAATAATTTGATTGATTTTCTAAATGATGATGATACTTATAAAATCGATCATTTATTAAAAATGATTATTGGTCATTATCAATTTGAAGCGATACATCCATTCAGGGATGGAAATGGTAGAACGGGTAGAATTTTTAATATTCACTATTTAACGAATAAGGGATTATTAGACTTACCAATATTGTTTTTAAGTCGATTTATTATGGAAAATAAAGATGATTATTATTCTGGTTTACAAGGTGTATCACAACGAGGTGATTGGAATAATTGGTTTATATTTAATTTAAATGCTGTTGAAACTACAGCCAATTTGACCTATCATAAAATTAATGACATCGTTTCATCGAAAGAAGCTATCTCTGATTACATTAAAAAAGAAGCCAAAAGCATTAAAAAAGTAGATGCTTTGGTTGAAATTTTATTCACTCAACCTTTAACAAAGGTAAAACATTTACAAACTGCTAAACTTTATTCTGAAGCTACGGCAAGAGATTATTTGAATCGACTTTCAGAATTAAAAATTTTAGAAAAGAAAACAATTGAGGGGCATCACTATTATCTTAATAAAGAACTACATAGGATATTATCAGAATGAGGAAATTTTATCTCCTGACTTCATTTAAATTTCAAAGGATATTTTACCTCTTTTGCAGATAAACTATTCCAATTTGCATAACTCAATTTAACGAATGATTTAAAATGAAGATGTTTGTTTCATTATTAATCTTTAAAATTTAAATTATGAAAAAGTATCAGATTTTTTTATTTCATTTTTGTTATTGGGCATTTTATTTTTTAATTGCCGCTATTGTTGTTACATTAACGATGATTTTAATAAATATGGAAGATCATCCTAAAGAGGAAATCCCTTTTATTTATTGGTTTCGAATGACTTCCAAAATTTCATTTTTTATTCCTTCTTTAATAAGTTATTTAGTTGCTTATTTTTTTCTATTTCCACGTTTTATAAATAAAAAATGGAAACTCGCTTTATATTCATTGATTACGATTGTTATTTCAATTGCTATAAATGCTCTGATTATTTATCTATTTTCTTTAAGAAACCCGATTTTCAAAACACAAGAGTTTAATTTTTTAATCGGATTAGTTTTGTTTGCAACTAGCGTATTATCATTATTAAATTTAGTGATGGGTTTAATTATCAAAGGTTTTATAATGTGGTTTATAGAAGTGAAAGAAAATAAAGAATTACAAGATAAAAACCACCAAATGGAATTAGCTTTAGTGAAATCTCAGTTAGATCCACATTTCTTATTCAATACGCTAAATAATATCGATGTTTTGATTTTGAAAGATGCAGAAAAAGCTTCTTTATTCTTGAATAAATTGTCTGATATTATGCGTTTTATGCTGTTTGAAACGAAAGATGATAAAATTGAATTAGCAAAAGAAATCACCTACATTGAGAAATATATTGAATTGCAAAAAATTAGAACTTCTAATCCTAATTATGTAACTTTTTCGATTGATATTGAAGATGATACTGTTCTAATTTCACCGATGTTGTTTATTCCATTTATAGAAAATGCGTTTAAATATGCTGAACCTTTTAAATCTGATAATGCCATTGAAATTCGAATCAAAGCAACTCAAAACAAGTTAGATTTTGAATGTGATAATAAATGTTCTAGTCATTCGAATTCAATTTCAAATAATGGTTTAGGAAATGAATTAATTCAAAAAAGATTAGCATTATTGTATCCTGAACAACATCACTTGGAAATGGCTGAATTAAATGGAGTTTTCAAAGTGAAATTGAGTATTGACTTATGAAATAAGCCATAAGCGAAAAATATCACAAATACCGATGAATTTTAAATGGCGATTCCATATGACAACTAAAAAGCAATTAAAATACATATGATTAAAATTAAATGCATCATAATAGAAGACGAACCTCTTGCACAAGAACGTGTAAGAGGTTATGTCTCTAAAATTCCGAATCTTGAATTAATTGGTTCTTTTGAAAATGGGATTGATGCTTTGTTTTTCCTTAAAAGTAATGAAGTTGATTTGTTGTTTTTAGATATTAATATCGGTGAATTCAATGGAATTCAGTTTGCCGAAACATTAAAAACACCGTTTCAAATTATTATTACAACTGCTTATCCTGAATATGCACTGAAAGGGTTTGATTTAAATGTGACTGATTATCTCCTTAAACCGTTCACATTTGACCGTTTTATACAAGCAGTTGAAAGAGTTCAACTCAAACCAATTAATGAAGTACAAGCTCCCAAATCGTATATTTTTATTAAAACGGAATATCGTTTAGAGAAAGTTTTCTTGAATGACATTGTGTACATTGAAGGAATGAGGGATTATCGAAGAATTCATACTGTCGATAAAAAGATTATGACACTTCAGACTTTCAAAGAATTAGAAGATGAAATTCCTTCTTCAGTTGTTTGTCGAGTTCACAAGTCGTATATGGTTGGTATTGATAAAATTGAATCAATTGAGAGGGATAGAATCAAAATGATGGAAGTTTTAATTCCTATTTCTGAAACGTATAAAAAATCATTTTTTGAGTTAATTAATTCTTAATTTCATCTTTTCCTTATTTTTATCTAAAATACTCTTTATGAATTCATTCTTTTTATCCGCTATACTTTTTATATTTTCAGGATTAAATTCTTTTTCTCAACTTTCTGAAGGTCATATAACCTATTCAATTAAAATTAATGTCACTGATCCTGAAATGAAAATGGTTGCTGGTATGTTAGATGGTTCTAAAATGGAATTGTATTTCTCTAAGAATCAAACACGTTCTGAATTGAATATGGGAATGATAATGAACATTACTACAATTTCGGATGCTGATAAAGATTCACTAGTGATGTTGATGGGTGGGATGATGGGACAAAATGCGCTTAAAACTTCTATTACCGAAATGACGAATAAGATTGGTGCCGATTCAACTTCGAAACTGAAATTGCTAGATGAAACTAAAAAAATCCTTGATTACAATTGTAAGAAAGCTGTATTAATTGATGCTGCTGGTAATCGTTCTGAATTTTGGTATACTAATGAAATCATCGTTTCTAAACTTGGTCAAACCTATTTAAATTCAGAAATCCCTGGTTTTCCAATGGAATTTGAATT
This sequence comes from Chryseobacterium gleum, assembly GCA_945902775.1. GTDB lineage: Bacteria > Bacteroidota > Bacteroidia > Flavobacteriales_D > Crocinitomicaceae > CAIUKX01. Next base: position 22,087 of record CAMDMY010000009.1, read on the forward strand.
GAATAATAATGGGGTTAATATGAAATTGACTGCAACTGATTTTAAAAAAGATATTTCGACTTCAAAGCATTTGTTTTTGTTAGAGATTCCATCTAGCTATACAATCTTAGCAAAAGATGATTTATTGAAAATGGGATTTTAATTTTCTCTTAAAAAATAGATTGCTTTTGTGTTAAATAGTTCTGCTTGTTCTATGTTTACGATATGTCCACAGTTTTCGATTATTTCTAATTGTCCATTTTTCTCTTTTTGAACCATTTCAATTGCATCGTCTACAAATAAATGATCTTGTCTACCCATTAAATATAGAACTGGAAAATTATGAATTTTTCGTGCATAATTTTTTAGATTTTCATTCAGTGTTTTGGTCATTCTGAACCATCTTAAAAATTCGGTTTGTTTTAGTTTTTTTGCTTCTTTAATAAATACGTTTCGAGACTTTTTATGGTTATCTCTCGGCATTATTACAAACGCAAATATTTTGTAGAGCACCATAAAAGGAACAAATTTCTTTGTTGCATTTCCAATTGTAATTAATGTTTTAGAATAATTGTTCAATCGAATAATTGTTCCTGTTAAAACGGTTTTAATTATCCTTTCTGGATGAGATTCAATTAATTCTCTAATTAAAATGGTCCCTAAAGAGACGCCTACAAAATGTGCTTTATCAATTTTGATTTCATTAAGCACTTCAATTATTTCTTTTGATATAGATGGTAAAGAATATTCTAATTTATTATTTATCTCTTCTGTAACGATATTTTGTCCGTGCCCTCTCAGATCTACAAGTAAAATGTTAAAATGCGCTTTAAACGCTTTTATTTGTTTATGCCAAATTGTTGAACTTCCTCCTGCACCGTGAACAAACACAACCCATTCTGATGTACTATTTTCATTTAAATGTGTTGTGTAATAAATCATTTTCTTTCAAAAAAAAATCCCTTTATCCAAAGACAAAGGGATTTAACTATTTATTATTTAATTTTTTAGTTTTTCAATGCTTCAGCACCACCAACAATTTCTAAGATTTCACTAGTAATTGCAGCTTGACGTGCTTTGTTGTATCCAATAGTTAATGATTTTTTCATTTCTTTCGCATTGTCAGTTGCTTTATGCATTGCTGTCATACGTGCACCATGTTCAGAAGCGTTAGAATCTAATAAACCTTTGAAAAATTGAACTTTCAATGATTTTGGAATTAAATCTAATACTATTTCTTCTTTTGATGGTTCAAAAATATAATCACCAATTGTATCAGAACCTTCTAAAACTGCAGGAACGATTGGTAAAAATTGTTCTGTTTTAACATCTTGAGATGCAGCATTAATAAAACTATTGTATACAACAACAACCTTATCAAATTCATTTGCAACAAAACTCTTCATGATTGAATTCGTAATTGTTGCAGAGTTAGCAAATGTTAACTTTGTAAAGATATCTTCTACATCCGCTATTTCATCGTTGATGTAATAGTTATCTGTCTTTTTGTAAACGTCTTTGATTTTTTTACCTAAACAAAGTACTTTAGTATTTTTACCTTTGTACTTTTCGTTAACCAATTGATTAACTCGTTTGATAACATTATTGTTAAATCCGCCACATAATCCACGATTAGAAGTTATACCAACAACCAATACGTTTTTTACATCTCTATTTTCAGAATACACATTTTCAGATAAGTCTAAAGAAGAACTCAAGTTTGCTAATATATCCTGAAGCTTTACAGCATAAGGACGCATTTGCGTAATAGCATCTTGCGCTTTTTTCAACTTTGCAGCAGAAACCATCTTCATAGCAGATGTTATCTGCATTGTAGAACCAACTGAAGCTATTCGATTACGTATTTCTTTTAAATTTGCCATCTTATTTTGGATTGTTGGGACAGGGCATGCCCTGTCCTTTCATCAATATCAATATTTATCTGCGATTTCTCTTGCTACTTTTGTTAAAGTATCTGTGATCTCATCAGTATATTTTCCTGCTTTTAAAGCAACTAATACATCTTTATGTTTAGCTTCTAAATAGTTTAAGTATTCTGTTTCAAATTCTTTAACTTTAGATACTGGTACTTTTTGAATTAATCCTTTAGTACCTACATAAATAATAGCAATTTGATTTTCAACTGAATAAGGGCTACCTTCTTTTTGTTTCAAAATCTCTACGTTACGTGCTCCTTTATCTAATACAGATTTAGTAGCTTGATCTAAATCAGAACCAAATTTCGCGAATGCTTCTAATTCACGGAATTGTGCTTGATCTAATTTCAATGTACCAGCCACTTTTTTCATTGATTTGATTTGAGCATTACCCCCAACACGTGATACAGAAATACCTACGTTAATTGCTGGACGAACTCCTGAATTAAACAAATCACCATCTAAGAAAATTTGACCATCCGTAATAGAAATTACGTTTGTTGGAATATATGCTGCAACGTCACCCGCTTGAGTTTCGATAATAGGAAGTGCCGTTAAAGAACCTCCACCTTTTACTTTACCTTTTAAAGAAGCTGGTAAATCATTCATCTTCGCAGCAATTTCATCACTGTTAATGATTTTCGCAGCACGCTCTAATAAACGAGAGTGTAAGTAGAAAACGTCACCTGGGTAAGCCTCACGACCTGGAGGGCGACGTAATAATAAAGATACCTCACGATAAGCAACTGCTTGTTTAGATAAATCATCATAAACAATTAAAGCTGGTTTACCTAAATCTCTGAAATATTCACCAACAGCAGCACCTGTCATTGGAGAGTAGAATTGCATTGCAGCTGGCTCTGAAGCATTAGCCGCAACAATAACTGTATAAGCCATTGCTCCTGCATCTTCTAATTTTTTAACGATACCTGCAACTGTAGATCCTTTTTGTCCGATAGCAACATAAACACAGAAAACTGGTTCACCTCTATCGTAAAATTCTCTTTGGTTGATGATCGTATCAATTGCGATTGTTGTTTTACCTGTTTGACGGTCACCGATGATTAACTCACGTTGTCCACGTCCTACTGGAATCATTGCATCAATAGACTTGATACCTGTTTGAAGAGGCTCAGTAACTGGTTGACGGAAGATAACTCCTGGAGCTTTACGCTCGATAGGCATTTCAAATAACTCACCTGTGATTGGTCCTTTACCATCGATTGGGTTACCTAAAGTATCGATAACACGACCAACTAAACCATCACCTACTTTTACAGAAGCGATACGGTTCAAACGTTTTACCATGTCACCTTCTTTTACTAATGAAGAACGTCCTAAAAGAACGGCACCAACATTGTCTTCTTCAAGGTTCAATGCAATTGCTTGCAAACCTCCGTCGAATTCAATTAACTCACCGTATTGAACTCCTGTAAGTCCATAAATACGTGCGATACCATCTCCTATTGAAAGAACGGTACCTACTTCTTGAAGTTCTGTTTCAGATCTGAATCCTGATAACTGTTCTCTTAAAATTGCAGAAACTTCTGCTGGTTTTACATCTGCCATGTTGTGTAGTTTTACTCTGATGTTGACTCTGTCAACTTATCTTGTTAAACGTTGTTTTAAATCATTAAATTGGCTTGCAACTGAAGCATCAATTTGTTTATCTCCCATTCGAACGATAAATCCTCCTATTAAAGAACTATCTATCAATTCTGTAACTTCTAATTTTCCGTTAACGCCTTTCTCTACTTTTTCTAAGATAATTTCCTTAGTAGAGTTTGCTAAAGGTACTGCTGAAATAATCGTAATTGGAACGATTCCTCTGTGTTCTTTTACTTGAGCGTCAAAAGCTTCTGCGATAGTTGGTAAATAACTTTCTCTACCATTGTTCGTAATCAATTTAACAAAAGAAGTTGAAACCTCTTCAAATTGTCCGAACAACTCTTCGAAAATAGCGATTTTTTTATCTCCTTTTACAATTGGGCTATCCAATAATAATTGAAAATCACGAGTTTCATTGTTCACCTCTAACAGATATTTCATATCCGCTAAAACCTGATCCACCTTATTTTGCTCGATCGATAATTCTAAAAGTGCTGTAGCGTAACGACCTGCTATTTTCGATCCTTTCATCTTCTTCTTTTAATTCAATTTGAAATCAGCAGCTAACTTTTCAGATAATGCTGTTTGTTTTTCGTCAGAAGCTAATTCCCCTCTTACTACTTTTTCAGCAATTTGAATAGAGAATTCAGCAATTTGAGTTTTCAATTCAGCAATTGCAGAAATTTTCTCATTGTTAATCGCTTCTCTAGCAGAAGTAATAATTTTCTCCGCTTCTACTTTCGCATTGTTTTTAGAGTCTTCTACCATTTTCACAGCAACTTCTCTTGCTTCTTTTACAATTGCATCTCTTTCTGCACGCGCTTCTTTTATTAAGCTTTCGTTTTGAGCTTGCATTGTTTTCATTTCAGCCATTGTTTTTTCAGCTAATTCCAAAGAATCTGAAATACTTTTTTCACGTGTATTTACAGCTGATAAAATTGGCTTCCAAATAAATTTTGTAAGGATAAACAACAACAGAACAAAAATAAGTCCTGTCCAAAACATTAATCCCAAATTCGGTGTAACTAAATCCATCTTATTTTTAATTTAAAGTTTTTATTTTTTTTAAAATAAGATTTTCGTTGTAACCAACCGTTACAACGAAAATCTATTTAGTAATTACTTAGCACCTCCAAGCATTCCAACTACCACTCCGAAAAGTGCAACACCCTCAATTAAGGCTGCAGCAATAATCATTGCTCCTTGGATTTTACCTGAAGCTTCTGGTTGACGAGCGATTGCGTCCATTGCTGAACCACCGATTCTACCAATTCCTAATCCTGCTCCTAAAACTGCAAGACCAGCTCCGATTGCTGCTATACTTCCGTAAATCATAACTATATATATTAAAAAAAATTACTAATTATTAATGGTGTGCCTCTTCCACCGCTGCACTTATAAACAAAGACGAAAGCAATGCAAATAAATACGCTTGTAAAAAAGCTACCAACAATTCTAACACTGAAATAAATAACCCCATTGGTACAGATAAGAATCCCCAAGCGGCATTTTGATTAACAAAAATAATGGAAATCAAAGATAAAATAATGATGTGACCTGCTGTCATATTAGCAAACAAACGAACTAACAAAGCAAATGGTTTTGCAAAAATACCTACGATTTCAATTGGAATCATAATTGGCAATAAAGCCAAAGGAACTCCTGGTGTTGCGAAAATGTGTTTCCAGTAATTTTTATTCGCTGAAAACAACGTAATCAATAAAGTAAATGAAGCTAATACTACAGTGAAACTAATGTTACCTGTCAAATTTGCTCCACCTGGTAAAATAGGAACTAACCCTAATAAATTATTGATGAAAATGAAAAAGAAAATCGTTAATAAATAAGGTGTATACTTCAAGTGTTTTCCTCCATGAATATTTGCTTTAGCTATATCATCACGAACAAAAACGATCAAAGGCTCAATAAATTTTGCTAATCCTTTTGGAGCTACTGCACCATTTTTCTTGTAAAATTTAGCAGTAGCAAACATTAAAAGAAGAATAATAGTAGAACCGAAAAATAAAGAAAGTGTGTTTTTTGTTATAGAAAAATCAATTGGTTTAGCGTTAACTGGGTGTCCATCATGAAAACTCAATTCATTATTAGCATTCAATTTGTAAATTTTTTCATGAAAAATAGCATATCCAATTGCTGGGTTAACAACATATTCGATCGCTTCTTCACCATGATGCCCTTCAACTTTAACAGAAGTACCGTGGTACAAATCTTTTGACGAAAATGTTTTAATTCCGTTATCTAACAAAATAATAGGAAGGTAAACCGTTGTTTTACCCCACAAATGCCATTCGTGAGCATCTGAGATATGGTGCATAATGTCTAACTCTTCCTTTTTTTCTCCGCCGTTTGCAAATGCAGCATTTAAAGAAAAAACTATTAAACAAGTTAATACGATTGATTTTATTACGTTTTTAAAAGCCATTGTTCACTTTTCTTAATGATTGAACCACTCAATTTTTGCGCAAAGATAGTGAAAGTTTATTAACGGGCAAAAAAAAATAAATTTTACCTGAAATTTCAACAAAATATTTACTTTTGCCCAAGTAAACAAATCCACTTTTATGGGAAGAGCGTTCGAATATCGCCGCGCGGCAAAAGAAAAAAGATGGGACAAGATGTCCAAGGTGTTTCCTAAATTAGGGAAAGCGATTACTATGGCAGCAAAAGAGGGTGGAGATGACCCTGCAATGAATGGTAAATTAAGAACTGCCATTCAAAATGCGAAGTCTGAAAATATGCCAAAAGACAATATTGATGCTGCAATTAAACGTGCAACTCAAAAAGATTTGGCTTCTTTTACTGAAGTAAATTACGAAGGTAAAGGTCCACACGGCGTTTTGGTGTTTGTTGAATGTGCTACGGATAACACAACTCGAACAGTAGCAAACGTGAAAATGTATTTCAATAAAGCAGGTGGAGGCGTTGTTCCAAATGGTTCTTTGGAATTTATGTTTAATCGTAAATGTGTTTTTGAAATTCAAAAAACAGATACGCTAGATGCTGAAGAACTTGAATTAGAATTGATTGATGCAGGTTGTGAAGAAATCGAAGCGATAGAAGATAAAGTATTCGTTTATGGAGATTACACTTCTTTTGGGACATTAGCTTCTGCTATTGATGGTTTAGGTTTAGAGGTTTTGAAATCAAACTTACAACGTATTCCAACTTCTCCAGTTGAATTCTCAGAAGAGCAATTGGTTGACATTGAAAAAATGTTAGATAAAATCGAAGACGATGATGATATTCAGCAAGTGTTTACAAACATTGCTTAATAGTTAGAAAATTATAAATATTGAATGTTGGATGTTTAATTGTGAGCATCCAACATTTTTTTTGAAATGAGGTTATTTTAGTTTTTTAAGTCATTCTAATTGAGATTTTAAATTTCAAAGTCCCTGAAAGGGACAAATCCCAAAACATAGGGTGGAGCCGTATGAAAATAATGCCACTTTCACTGTTTTAGCCCTGAAAGGGTGACATTTCTACTTACTTTTTATTATGTATTCTATTTTTGTTTTAAAAAATTGTTTATTCTTCTGAAATAAATATTCCCCTTTTTTCAGTCAAGATGCTGATTTTATTCAAGAATTAAAATAAATTTGTTAATTCGGAGTTATTTAAAAAATAAAAAACGAGCTGTTTCAGTAAAGAATGAATAGAATTCTTAAATATTTCTTGATAACTATCTGTTTTATTGCAGTAGTTTTTTCTTGTTCAACCGAGAAAAACACGCTGATTAATAGATCATATCACGGATTGACAGCTCATTACAATGGTTATTTCAATGCAAATATATTAATTGACCTTTCTATTTCGAATTACAGAGCAAATCTCCAGGAAAATTATTATGATATTTTACCTATCGATCCTGTTCCAAGTAAAACTGAAGTGATTGGCTTATATTCTTCCATCGATACGGCAATTGCGAAATGTACTAAAGTGATTCAAAATCACAGTATGCCGAGTAATGACCGACCATCAAAGAAAAAAGTAGAATACAACCCTTGGATCGATGAAAATTGGACGACAGTCGGAATTGCTGATTTTTACAGAAGAGATTACGAAGGGGCAATAAAAAATTTCGATTTCGTAAAAAAATTCTATTCAAAAGACCCATCGTTGTTCATAGCAGATTTATGGTTAGCAAAATCAAATATTGCTTTGGGGAATTATTCGGATGCTTTATTTAACTTTAAAAATATTGATAAGGGATTGGAAGAAGATTCCATTTTATGTGCTGAAAATAAAGGGTTTAAAAAAATATCGAAACTATTCGCTAAAAAAGATAAAACGGTCAAAGATGAGAAGCCAATTAAGTTTCCTAAAAAAATCAAATTTGATATTGAAAAAACACGCGCAGATTTAGCTTTAAAGAAAAACAACACGGAAGATGCAATTAAGGCCTTGGAAAAATCATTGGAGTTTGCAAAAAAACAAGGAGATAAAGCACGTGTTCATTTCATTTTGGCGCAATTATATGAAACAGTTGGGAAGCGAACACAAGCGAAAGAACATTTTTCTAAAGTATTGAAATACAATGCTCCTTATCCAATGATTTTTAGCGCCCGAATTAAACGAGCGTTTATGGGTGGAGATGAGAAATTGCGTAAGCAACTAATGCGTATGTTGAAAGATGCAAAAAATGCAGAATTCAAAGATCAAATTTATTACGCTTTAGCAGATATGGAATTGCAAGAGGGGAATAAGCCAAAAGCAAAAGAATATTTGACTTCTTCTGCTTTTTATTCGACTTCAAATACACGTCAAAAAGGAATGGCTTATGAAAAGTTAGGTAATTTGAGCTTTACTGAACGTAATTATGTAATAGCTCAAAAGTATTATGATTCATGTGTAACCGTTATTGATGATACATATCCGAATGCAGAGGGGGTTCGAAATAAAGCGTTGAAATTAGCAGACTTAGTAAAAGCTGTTGAAACGTATGAATTTGAAGATAGTGTTCAACGAATCGCTAATTTATCAGAAAGTGGTAGAATTGAATTTGTTGAGAATGTCATCAAGAAAATCAAAAAAGACGAAGAGCGCCGTAAGATTATGGAGGCAGAGCGTTTAGTTCAACTTCAGAAAACCCAAAGCGCTCAAAGTAATGAAGGTAATGGTAACAAATGGTATTGGAACAATCCGAAAACAAAATCTGAAGGATTTGATGAATTTAAAAAATTATGGGGAATTCGTGTGAACGAAGACAATTGGAGAAGAAGCGAAAAAACATCTACTTACATTCCAGATGACCCTGAAAATGATACGTCGGTTGTATTAACAGATACAGCTAAAGTGGTAGAAGATACTTTAACAGTAGCTAATTTAATGAAAAGAATTCCACTAACAGATTCAGCGAAAGCTATTTCTACTGTTCGTATGTTGTCTTCATTATATGATGCGGGAGTTATTTATAAAGACCAATTACTAGAAAATGAAATGGCGATTAAGCAGTTCAATGCTGTTTTAGATCGACATTTAGAAAGTGATTTTAACTTATTGTCTTCTTATCAATTGTATCGAATGTATTCAGAAACTGACAAAGCGAAAGCAGCAATTCAGAAAGAATACATTTTGAATATGTATCCTAATTCAGATTATGCAAATTATTTAAGAGATCCTGATTATTTTATTAAAAAGAAAGAGCGTGATGCGCTGGCTGAACAAGAATATGTTTCTGTTTTAGATCGCTACAAAAGAGGATTGTATGCTCCTGTAATTTCAAAAGCAACAATCGTAATTGATAGCGAAAAAGACAATGTATACCGCGCAAAGTATATGTTACTTAAAGCACTAAGTATGGGTCAGATTTCAGATAACAAACAAGAAATGGTTCCTGTTTTGGACCAAATCATCTTAGATTACCCTAAATCAGAAGAGGAAGCTCGAGCTACTGAATTGTTGACGATTTTAAAAGATGGCGTTTCCTTAAATACACTTCTCGACTTTTCAAATAAATCAATTTATACCTACAATGATGGTGCTTCTCATTATGTATTAGTGTTTCTTGAAAAAGAGGTCTCTTCTATCGTCGAAAAAACAAAAGTATCTAATTTTAATCGAGAGTTTTTTAGTAGAGATCAACTAAAAACAAGTTCTAAATTATATGGAGATAACCAAAGTGTTGTTTTTATTGAAGAATTTGAAACAGATTTAAAAGCAATCGAATATATACGTGTTTTTAAAAATACTAGAAAACATTTGTTAGATTTACAGAAAGCAAAGATTGTTGCTATTACGCGTGATAATTTGAAAATTTTATTTGAAACGCAAAAATTGCAAGAATACGAAGATTTTATGCTTGAATTCTATTAAAAGAAAAAATGACTGAAGAAGATAACAAACCAAAATTGAATAAATATGCACGCTATTCCTCACTTGTAATTCAAATGGGGGTAGTGATAAGTTTTTTTACTTGGCTTGGAACTTTTTTAGATAAAAAATTTCATACAGATACTGCTTGGTGGACAATTGGATTATCTTTGTTTGGAGTTTTCTCAGGTTTGTATTTGGTAATTAGAGATGTTATAAATAGTAGTAAAGAAGATGAAAAGTAAGCAATATAATAAACAAATTTTAATCGGTACGTTACTCGTTTTTGCTTTACATTTTTCTTTATTTTCAATAGGAATGTTTAACCTTACGCTGAAAAGTATACTTTCTATAGATGGGTTTTTGTTTATCCTTTACTTTTTAGGAACATTGATTATTTCTCCAGGTTTAGATAAAGCACCCGATAATTTTGTCAATCGTTTCTTGATTTTAACAACTGTACAATTAATGGCTTCAATGTTTTCAGTCATGTTGTTTGTTGTGACAAAGATCCACAATGTAAAAGCGGTTTCTTACCATCTTTTGGCCGTGTTTTTATGTCTAATGATAATTCAATCTTTTTTATTGGTGAAAAGAATTAAGTCTTAGAAAATTGACTTTAGATTTTTAGACGTTAGACAATAGACTAATTTAATCTTGTCTAAAAACGAAGTAATCTAACCTCTAAAAGCAAAGCGATCGTTCGACTGAGCTCACGCCGAAGTCTAAATTCTAGCTTCTTTTTTCTAAATTTTAATATCGATTTTACACTCATTTTAATTCTTCGATTAACTTTGTCTTATGGAAGTAAAAGAAGACAAATTAAAAGAGGTAATCTCACACGCGAAGGAATACGGGTTTGTATTTCCATCTTCAGAAATTTATGATGGTTTAGCAGCAACTTACGATTATGGTCAGTTGGGTTCTGAACTTAAAAACAATATAAAAGCATACTGGTGGAAATCAATGGTGCAAATGCACGAAAACATTGTGGGTATCGATGCTTCGATTTTTATGCACCCAACTACTTGGAAAGCTTCAGGTCACGTTGATGCATTCAATGATCCTTTAATCGATAACAAAGATTCTAAAAAAAGATACAGAGCGGATGTTCTTTTAGAAGAGCACATGGAGAAAATTCGTCAAAAAATTGATAAGGAAGTTGAAAAAGGTGCAAAGAAATTCGGTGAAACTTTTGATGCTGAACAATTCCGTGCTACGAATCCAAACGTACTTCGAAATGCTGAAAAAATCACAGCGATTGAAGATAAAATGCGTGAGACATTAGAAAACAATGATTTGGTAGGACTTAAAAGTTTAATCGAGGAATTGGAAATCGTTTGTCCGGTAAGTGGTTCTAAAAACTGGACAGATGTTCGTCAATTCAATTTGATGTTCTCTACAGAAATGGGATCGGTTGCAGGTGATGCTTCAACTATTTACTTACGTCCTGAAACAGCACAAGGAATTTTCGTGAATTTCTTGAACGTTCAAAAATCAGGAAGAATGAAAATTCCATTTGGAATTGCTCAAATAGGTAAAGCATTTAGAAATGAGATCATTGCACGTCAGTTTATTTTCCGTATGCGTGAATTTGAACAAATGGAAATGCAATTCTTTGTTCGTCCGGGGGAAGAAATGAAATGGTACGAGTATTGGAAAGATGCGCGTATCTCTTGGCACAAAGCATTAGGATTAGGTGATAAAAATTACCGTTTCCATGACCATATTAAATTAGCTCATTACGCAAATGCAGCAGCTGATATTGAATTTGATTTCCCAATGGGATTCAAAGAATTAGAAGGAATTCATTCAAGAACAGATTTCGATTTAAAACAACACGAAGAATTTTCAGGGAAGAAATTAAAATACTTTGATCCTGAAATTAACGAAAACTATGTTCCATATGTAGTTGAAACATCAGTTGGTTTGGATAGAATGTTTTTGGCTGTTTTAAGTGCTTCACACAAAAATGAAACATTAGAAGATGGTTCTCAACGAGTTGTTTTAAACTTACCTCCAGCTTTAGCACCTTATAAAGTTGCTATTATGCCGTTAACGAAAAAAGACGGTTTCCCAGAAAAAGCAAAAGAAATTTTGAATAGCTTAAAATTTGATTTCTTGTGTCAATACGATGAAAAAGATGCGATTGGAAAACGTTACCGTCGTCAAGATGCAATTGGTACTCCTTATTCTGTAACAGTAGATCACCAAACATTGGAGGATAATACAGTGACTATAAGAGATAGAGATACAATGTTACAAGAAAGAGTTTCTGTAAACGATCTTTTTGACATTATTGATAAAAAAGTGAATATGAGATACTTATTGGTAAATAAATAATTTGTATATTTGATTTACTCAATAATCTACTTTTATTATGGAATTAAATAATAAGAAAATTATATTAATAGATGACGATGTTATTGTTAACAAAGTCAACAAGTTTCTTATAGACAGTACTGGGTTTTTTGAAACTATTGAATCAAAAACAGCTCCTCAAGAAGCCTTGAATTATTTTGAGGAATTAATCAAAATAAAAGCTGAATTACCTGGTTTTGTTTTGGTAGATATTTCAATGCCCGAAATCGATGGATTTGAGTTTATCGACTTATTAGATGAATTATTTGAAGATTACGAAATTGAAGAATTACCGGCTTTTGTCATTTTAAGCGCGACTAACTTCAAAAGAGATTACGAGCAATTCGACAAAACACCGATTGTAAAGAAATTCTTGTCAAAACCACTCGACAAAGATGAATTCGAAAACGTTCTAAAAGAATTGGACTTTATTTAAATATAGTTTTTATACCAAATAGGAAAAGGAAGTTGAAATTGTTCAGCTTCCTTTTTTAGTTTTAATAGGCTTAAATTTTTCATTATAAATCCCTTTATTTTTAGTAAATTCGTTATTATGGAAATAAAATTTACATCAAAAGAAGAAAGTAATCGTTTACAAGAGTTGGAGTTTTTAGCTTTATCTCCTGTTGAAAGGGTTTTACGTTTTTTTCAATTGAGTCAGCAAATTAATTTATTTCCAACTGTTTCACCTAAAAAAGACAGTTCTAATTTCATTATCGAAATCTATAAATCAAATGATAGAGAATTGGGACAATGAAATCATACAATTTTTGACATTGTGTACAAAATACAATGTTAGAATGGTTATGGTTGGAGGTGGTGCAGTTAATTTCCACGGATATCAAAGACATTCTTCTGATGTTGATTTTTGGATTGATATTTTACCTGAAAATCTAGAAAATTTACGTAAAGTATTGATAGATATAGGTTATACCTTAGAAGAATTTCCTGAAAGTGTGAAATTAGCAGAACAGAATATTTCATTAAAATTTACACCTACTAGTTTAAACATCGAATTAATTACTTGTTTTTCAATCAATAAATCATTTGATGCGGCGTATGAAGAAGCAGAAAAAGTAGACATTGATGGGAATTCAGTAGTTCGTTGGCGTGTTTTAAATTTTGATGATTTAGTAACAAGTAAAATTAAATCAGCAAGGCCAAAAGATTTATTAGATATCCAAGAATTAATTCGGGTTAGAGATAATAAATAGTTAAAATTTAAAAGTAATGTACTTTTCTCCTTTGGATGTGAGACAGAGAGAAGGAACAGTTCACTTTAATAAAACCTCCCATTCCTCCCTAAAATCTTACTTCCACCTCTTCAACAAATTCTGGTTTAAAACTTTTAGGCTTTGTTTGCTACCACACGATCTTCTCCGTTAATTTTGTTTGATTAAACGCAATCCATTATGTATAAATATTTGGTTATAATTTTTGTATGCTTAAGTCTTCAAGTTATTGGACAAACTTCGGAGAAATACAACAGTGTATATGCTAATTTCTATAGAGCTGAAGAACTTTTTCAAAAAGAACAATTTGGTTCGGCTCGTTATGAGTTTAGGACATTTATTGATCAATTTCAGCAAAAGAATGATGCTTTATATCAGAAATCTTTGTACTACGAAGCAATTTGTGCTTTGGAATTATATCAAAATGACGCAGTTAAATTATTGACAGATTTTAACACGAATTACCCTGAAAGTATTTATAGAGAAGGAATCTATTTTAAATTGGGTCAGTATTTCTATCAACAAAAGAAATACAAAAATGCTTTAGAATGGTTGAATAAATTAAAGCCTTCCGATGTTGAACCAGATCAAGTTGAAGAATATTATTTTAAAGTGGGGTACTCCGATTTTCAAGAGTCAAAATTTCCTGAAGCTAGAAATGCATTTTATGAAATCAAAGAAGGTACTTCTCAATATGCATCTCCGGCCTTGTATTACTTTTCACACATCGCTTACCAAGATAAGTCGTATCAAATCGCTTTAGAAGGATTTTTAAAATTACAGTCAGTTGAACGTTTCGCGAAAATTGCTCCGTATTACATCGTTCAGATTTATCATTCACAAGGAAAGTATGATGAAGTAACTAAATTCGCCCCAACGATTGTAGATACAACCAATTTAGTGAATGCAAACGATATGAATCATTTATTAGGAGATGCTTATTACCGTTTGAAAAAATACGATGAAGCCATTCCTTACCTTTTACAATACAATAAAAAAACACAAACGCTTCGTTCGGATGATTACCAACTTGGATTTTCTTACTACAAGGCTGGGATGTTCAATGAGGCTATAAAAATGTTTAACAATGTTGTACAGATAAAAGATACAATTGGACAGACAGCCTATTATCATATCGGTGAGTCTTATTTGAAATTGGATAAAATGTCAGCTGCAAGAGCCGCATTTGAAGAGGCGTCTAAAATTGATATGGATCCAAAAATCAAAGAAGATGCTCTTTATAATTATGCGGTATTATCGTATAAATTAGATGTAAATCCTTATGATGAAGCTGTTGAAGCGATGCAATTTTATTTGAAGCATTATCCAAAATCTATTCGTAAAGACGATATTTATCAATATTTAGTAACCGTTTATACAACTACAAATAACTATGCTAAAGCGTTACAATCGTTAGAAAAATTACCAAATAAAGATACCCGATTAAAAGCAGCGTATCAAATTGTAGCCTTTAATAGAGGAGTTGAATTGTATCAAAAAGTGGATTATCCATCGGCAATTTCTTCTTTTGAGTTAGTCGACCGTTACCCAATCGACCCTGTAATTACTGGAAGAGCAAAATATTGGGCATCAGATGCTTACTTTCAACAAAAAAAATACGACAAAGCAATTCAAGGATATAAAACCTTTTTAACACTACCCGCAACCCTTGCGCCTGAACTTAAAAGTAGTGCTTATTACAACATTGGATATGCATACTATGCTAATAACGATACCCTTTTAGGAATCGAAGCATTTAGAACGTACACTCAACAATCCAACTTGACCAATAAACACAAATTAGCTGATGCGTGTATGCGTGCAGCAGATGGATGTTATGTAACGCGTCAAAACGAAACGGCCATTAAATATTATTCAGAAGCCTTAAAATTAAAATCAGGTTACGAAGATCAAGCCTTGTATTATTTGGCAAAAGCTTACGGATATTCACCAAATGGAACGCCTAAAAAAATTGAACATCTACAAGATTTGATAAACAATTACAAAGATTCTAAGTATATGCTTTCGGCGATTGAAGATTTAGCAATTACCTTTAAAGGAATTGAAGAATATGACAAAGCAAAAAGTTATTTCGAGCAAATCATTTCTGATTATCCATCCAATGTGTTAGTGAAAGCGGCACGAGTAGAAATTGCAGATATTCACTACAAAAAACAAGAATTTCCAAAATGTGAATTAGCCTATAAACTGATTTTAGAAGAATTTGGTGAAGATAGAGAAATGTGTGAAATTGGAGCGAAAGGATTAATTACTTTGTATAATGCTTTAAAACAGCCAGTTAAAGCATTAGAAATTGGAGAGAAATACCCTTGTGCTGGAATGACAAAAAATCAACAAGAAGAATTGTTCTTTGCCCCTGCAAAAGAGATGTATGATGATACACTTTCCCCATTGTCTGTAACGATTTCGAAATTTGAAGATTATTTAACACGTTATCCAGAAGGAATTTATGCGAAAGATGCTAAAAATCACTTAGCAGACTGTTATTATCGTTCTAATAATATGGAGCAAGCGATAACGATTTACATAAAAACGTTAGAAGATCCAACAAATGGATTTACAGAAATTGCTGCGATTCGAGTATCTAAATACTTGTTCAACAATAAGAAATATGAAGAAGCAATTCCATATTACGAACGATTAGAAAAAATTAGTAATACACCGAGCGTAGTGTACAATTCTAAATTGGGATTAATGAGAAGTTATTTCTTATTAGAGAAATGGCAAAATGCATCAGTTTACGCTAAGTCAGTATTAGAAACAGGTCAGCTAAATACTACGATTCGTTTAGAGGCAGAATATTCAAATGCCTTATCAAATTATGCGTTGAAAAATTATACAGATGCAAAACCATCATTGGAATGGTTGGTAAAAAATACAACTACGGTCACTGGAGCAGAAGCGAAATTTTTATTAGCGGAAATGTATTACGACCTGAAAGATTTAGAAAAAGCCGATGTAGAAATTAGAGGGTTATTAAAAATGAAACCAACGTATAATTATTGGGTTGCTAAGGCGCTTATTCTTCAAGCAAGAGTCTTAATATTAAAAGATGATTTGTTTCAAACAGAAGAGACCTTACAATCGGTTATTGAAAACTATCCAAACAAAGAAGATGGTATCATAGCAGAAGCAAATGAAGTATGGGAAGAATTGATGTTATTGAAAAATACTGACAAAGAAATCGCCCCAAAAACAACAACTGAAATTGAAGTAAATGAAGAATCTAATGATAAATAAGGGTATACTTTTCGCATTCCTTTTTTGTGGCTTCACAGTGTGGGGTCAGGAAAAAATTGTTGATTTAAAAGCAAAAGGAAATCGTACGATTGAAAAAGCGTATCGTCTTACGGACAACCCGAAAGTAATTGATACAATTGTTGTTACTCCGGCTACAAATTATCCGTTGATGGTTTTGCAACACAAAACTTCCATTACCTTAGAGCCAATTCAACCGGCAACAATTAAAACAGAGCCAAAACTATCGCAATTATACCATTCGTATATCAAAGCAGGAATTGGAAGCACATTAATGCCTTTGGGTGAAGTCTATTTTTCGAACGCTCGTTCTAGAAAATATACCTATGGAGTTCATTTGAAACACGTCAGTTCTTTCGGAGAAATAAAAGGGTATGCTCCTGCCCAATTTGATCGTAATTCTGGGAAATTATTTGGTGGAATAAACGAGAAAAACTACACATTGTTAGGAGATATTCATTACAACAACAAAGGATTTCATTATTATGGAATTCAAAATCCAAAATTGAATAGAGATACAATTGCTCAACGTTTCAGCGATGTTGGTGCTACTTTTTCATTTGCTTCTCACAAAGCAGATAGTGCTAAGATCAACTACAAAATCGGACTTACTTACAACAATTTTCAATCTAAAAAACCAATCATTGATAGTTTATCAAAATGGAGAGCGCAAGAAAATTTAGTAGCCTTAACAAGTACATTGAATTATAAATTAGGGAAAGAAGTCTTTTCGGTCGATTTAAATGCTGCTTTTAATGGATACAAATACGGTTTAAAAGATTCAACAATTTCAGTATTGGATTCAGGAATTGTTCGTAATAATACGGTTATAAGTTTAAAGCCTTCTATCACAACGTTTGCAAAAGAAAATCGTTTCAAAGCAAAAATTGGTTTAGACTTAACAATGGATGCTGACAAAAAGAACAGTTTATACATTTATCCAATTGCTGAATTGAAATACTCTTTGTTCAATGATTTATTCATACCATACATTGGAGCAAAAGGTGGAATCAAACAAAACACATTCAAAAGTTTAACAGGTCAAAACGAATTTATGTTGACGAATGTTAAAATGAGAAATGAAAATACAGTAGCAGATTTATTTTTCGGTATCAAAGGAACGATTACGAAACGCATCAGTTTCAATGCAAGCGCAAGTTTCGCCTATGTGAAAAATAAAGCCTTATTTGTAACGGATACTACTTTTTCATTGGGAAATAAATTCAACATTATTTTCGATACAATGAGCATTACAACAATCGAAGGATCTATTTCATATCAATTAGTTGAAAAATTAAAAATCGATGCGATTGGTCGTTATTACTCTTATGCATTAAATAATAATTCGTATGCATGGAACTTACCTCAATTTCAAATCATTGCAAGAGGGAGTTACAATCTATACGATAAATTTTACGCCAATATAGATGTAAATTTTGAAGGTGGAAGAAAAGCATTGGTATACAAAAAAGAAGAAAATACAACGGTAGAAGATAATCAAATCGCCAAAACTTTAGGATTTGTAGCAGACGCAGATTTAAGTGTAGAATATAGATACAACAAACGTATTTCAGCCTTTTTGCAATTCAACAACTTAGCTGGCCAAAGATATAAAAGATGGTACAATGCCCCTGTACAAGGTTTCCAAGTAATGGGTGGGGTTACGTTTAGATTTTAAAGATAGATTGATAAATAGAAATTTTTAGCAATAAATTTTTTCAACCTACTTTAAACCAACCCGTTATACTCATTCTATTTTTGGTAGTATTCAGCACTTCGTGTTCTAATTCGTTGCTTTTAAAAAACACACTTTTACCATTTGTAGGCGAGATGGACTGGGACGAATTTGCTTGATGTATACACAATTCTCCACCGTCTATTGTTTTCCAGTTTTCGTTAAGATAAAAAATCATCGAATATTTACGACTGTCGTTGTTTTGAAATTGGTCGAAGTGTTTTTTATAGAATGTCCCTGGTTCATATAGGGTGTAATGGAATTCGTAACTTGTAATACCAGTATAACAAGTGCGATTAAGATACAATACAAAGGCATCAATCACATCGAAAAAGGAATTTTCAAATTCGTCTTTGTGACTTCGATCTAACCAAAATATTTTGTCGCCTCGCACCAATTTTGAGCGATCTATATCGGCTGATTTACCTGTTCCGGCCAGTGTTAATTGGTCTTTTGAGAAAAGGGATTTCAGGTTATTAGTAAGTTGGAACGATAAGTTTTTACTCAAGAAATTCTCTGTTATTCCTATTTTATCTTTTATAAAACTGTTGATCAACGTATCAAATGTATGTTCCAAAGTTGGGGAGTTACAATTGACAGATTGTCAAGAGATTTGGTAAGGTAGGGTTTAAAAAAGGATTCGAACGATGATAGAAGATTATTTACTAAAATTCTTTTAAAATGAGATTAATTTATCAAGAATTATTGTGATTTACTTTGAATTTATCTTCTTTATAAGTTGGTCAAAATCAGATACTATTTTTTGAGTTTTGTTGAATTCATCGTATTCTTGAACTGCTTTTTTTGCAGCCTGAATTTTAGAAATAGCACCCTTTCCATCTAATACTTTGTACTCATTAAATGTCAAAAATTTATTTACACTTTCTGCAAGTTGTTCCATTGTAAAGGTATTTTCACGTTCGATTAAACCTTCAATGTAATCAAAATAACTTCCAACTGTTCTTTCTAATTGTTTGATCTCATTTTCAGGCAAATAGTTTTTAGCAATTATTACATCTGATTTTAAAATTCGACCATTTGGTGAATTTTTCCAGGTAGTTAAACCTAAATTCTCCTTTGATTGATCAACTTTTGAGTAAATTATTTCTGCTGCTGTTTTACCCGATATGGCAAAGTGAAATTTGTTTTGAATGAACGCATAGAAGTTTTTTGTTATTTCAGCATTCTTATCATAATCGATTGAACATTCCGCAAAAATATCTGTAATCTGTTGGTAAATTCTTCTTTCACTTGCTCGTATTGAGCGAATGCGCTGTAATAATTCTTTGAAATAATCTTTCCCAAAAACTTTTTGACCTTCTTTTAAACGATGATCATCTAATACAAAGCCTTTGATAATGTATTCTTTTAACGTTTGAGTAGCCCAAATTCTAAATTGTGTTGCTTTTGATGAGTTTACTCTGTAACCTACTGAAATTATTACGTCGAGATTATAATATTCTAATTCACGATTAACTTTTCTTTCTCCTTCAATTTGAACTGTTCGGAAATTCCGAACAGTTGACTCTTTTATCAACTCTCCTGATTCAAAAATATTTGATAAATGCTCACTAACTGTTGACTTTACAACACCAAACAACTCCGCCATCGCCTTTTGAGTTAGCCAAACGGTTTCGTCTTCTAAATAAACATCTACTTTCACTTCATTATCTGAAGTATTATAAATTAAAAAGTTTGAAATTTCTTTACCCATAAAAATTCGGATGAATAAACGCTAATTTAAACAAAGATAATCATTGAAAACAATCTTATATAATTTAAACTAAATGAAAATTTCATTCATTTTTATTGTGACTTTTTTTACCTAATTAAGTTTACATTAGCATTAAAATTTATATTAATTTTCATTACTTTTTAGTTAAATTTAAAATCTTCAAATGAAACTTCTAATTGCCTTTCTAATTCTTTGTATTTCAACATTACATTCACAAGAATTTACTTCTACCCAAATACAACATCCAAAATTTTTAATTGGCGCGAAAATGAAGGCAAATTTTGAAAAGAAGCATTACTTGAATACTTACCCTGTTTTCAATTCTTATGAGCATTTTAAACAAAGATATTCACCAAAATTTAAAGCATTTGTATGAGAAGCGCTTTATCAAATTGCTCATTTTCAATTAGATTATCCGCATTTTCAGTGAGTAAATAATACTCTTCATTGGAGATTTGAGTAAACACATTCGAAATAGAAAGCAAACATAAAAACACCAACAATTTTATTTTTTCCATAATTGATAAATTGACATCAATTATAGCGTATAATGAATGTGGTGTAAAAGTCGTGATGAATGAAGATTATTCTATTGCAAAACTTTGTGAATGAGATGTATAATTCACATGTTTGTTTAATATATCGGATTTAGTTTTTATCTACTTCCACAATACAATATCCTATACCACCTCTGAACCCCTTTATTTCATTGGGTTTTAGAGGTGCTATTTTGTTCGTGTGCCACTAATGTGTCATGGCACACGAGGGTAGATATTGGTGGGGAAATCGGAGGGGTTGGGGTGTTGATAAGTTGTTACTATACTTTTTTCTTTTTTACTTTCCTTTCGGGCTTTTCGATTTCAGTAAATAAGTTTGCGTTATAATCCTCGTAGAGATTAAATAAATACTCCAGTCTTTTTTGGTCTGTGGTAAATTTTGTTTCTCGATAAAATTTATCAACGGCATTGTCTAAAGCCTGATGTGCTTTTAATAGATTGACTGGCATTGCTATTGAATCATAAAGATCAACCAATGAACTTCCCGTTTTAAAGTATGTTTTCCTTATATCTAAAACCTTCTGAGCCGCATTTTCTATTGCTTTCTTTTGTACTTTGTTTGCATCATTTGGCCATGGAAAATTATTATAAACAATTTCATTACTATATCGGTATCTACTCTCAAGCCTTCCACATACATAGCGCATCCAGGTCATATGCATTTTAGAAGTTAATATTCCAAAATGAAAAATTGATGCATTTGGAATCACACTACATGAATTGTTTGCGATATACGTTTTATCAATAAAATCGAATGGAATATACTCTCGATTTTCTGTACTGGTCAACGGAACAAATATGTAATTGCTTTTTGGTTGACGAATTTCACCAAACAAATGCGGACTAAAAGCAAGTTTTTGTGTAGCCAATCGATTACTTAATCCTCGATGTTTTTTAACTAAATTTACTCTTTTGTAGATTTCAGGCATTGCCTTTAATTCATTAGGTTGAATTCCATCTAACCATAAGCACCATTTTTTTTTACCATTCAAATATTCTTTGGCACTTAAAAGTGGCTTAATCCACTTTTTTGAATTAGGTTCTAATATTAAAATTTCAATTTTTTCATCCTCGGTTAAAAGTAAATTTCCATTATCATTAGGCATGCTTCCAAATGAAATCTCAGGAACATTACATATTGGGAATCTTCTTTTTAAAATT
Source organism: Chryseobacterium gleum (assembly GCA_945902775.1). Classification (GTDB taxonomy): domain Bacteria; phylum Bacteroidota; class Bacteroidia; order Flavobacteriales_D; family Crocinitomicaceae; genus CAIUKX01. The sequence goes on from CAMDMY010000009.1 coordinate 44,004, forward strand.
GCAAGGTCACTGCCTTGAACTAGGTAGGGGTTTATGTTTTTAGCCTTTAATTTTTTTGGTTCACCAGCAATATCTGAATATTCGAATATGAACTTTTCGAGGACCTTTGTTTGTCCAAATCCAAAATTACAACACAATGCACTCCAGCAACTCCATCAGCCTCATTATGCCATTTAAATGTTTGATGGGCAAATTGAATTGTCATTTGAAATTTTGAATATAAATCATTCCATAATATACCTGGTTGCTCTCCTTGAGCAATACTATTAGTACTTACTAATGCTGTTCTTGTTGTAGAATGCTTTTTCATATATTCCGCAGACTTGATATACCAGCACGCAACATAATCCAACACCCCAGATCCTTTCGAATCTTTAAAGATTTTTGTTGAATCAATTTTCTGCTCCTTGGTTTGATATTGTTTACCAATAAATGGGGGGTTGCCTACTATGTAGTTGAATACTACGGGGACTTTGTCGACTGAATCTTTTATGTATACTTTCCTACCTTCCCATTCCGTCAAAAGAGCATTACAATTTTTAATGATTGCAGATTCCTCTAATGGAATAGTGGGCACTACTTGCCCGAATTCACTTTCTAATCTTAAATGCATTTGATGCTGAGTGAGCCACATTGCAACAGATGCAATCATATTAGATGTTGGTTCAATTTCATAACCGTAAAAATTATTCAAATGGACACTTGAAAGCAAACTGCCATCGGTAATTAATTTTTTTTCGCCTCTGTACAGCATTTTAATCACTTCAATATCGAGTAACATTAATTCTCGATAAATTACCACTAAGAAATTACCACATCCACACGCTGGATCTAAAAAAACCAATGACCCTATCTTTTTACGAAAAGATTCAAGTGCTTTCTTGCTAGACTTTATATTATCGAACTCAAAATGCAATTCATCCAAAAACAAAGGTTTTATTACCCTTAGAATATTTTTTTCTGAGGTAAAGTGTGCGCCTAAATTCCTTCTTTCAACATTATTCATTAAGGCCTGAAAAAGTGATCCAAAAATTACCGGGGAAATATCTGACCAATCATAGGCACAACAATCTAGTAATGCATCTCGAAGCGCATTAGTTGTATAAGGAACTTTCTTTAATGACGAATCGAATAACCCTCCATTTACATACGGAAATTTACTCAACGCGGGATTTATTTTACCTCTTGTTTTTACTGGTTCATCAAGTGTTTCGAATAATGCCAAAAGGTGATCTCCAAGTGTTTTTCCTGAAGTGTTTTCACGAATATAATTTTCAAATTGTTTACTTTCAAAGATTCCTGTGTCCTCTGCAAAAAGACAAAATAGTATTCTTGCTAATAATACTGAAATATCTGTCGAAGAATATCCCTTTCTTTCGATGGCATCATAAACATTTGCTATTCTCCTTGCCGCTTCTTGATTAACTTTTTCTTCATCAGACTCTAATCGATTTGCAAACTCAATAAAAAAGTTAAACTCCTCTAACCTTTTGTCAAGTTGTTCCAAAGGAACTTCTGTTAAAAATTTGATTTTAACCTTTTCTGATTTAGTTATGGTAACTTCATATTTTCGAATTCGTTTAAAATTCATCAACATGATATATTGTGGTATCTGATGGTCTAAAAGATTATTAATGTATTCCTCTGCCTGTGCCAATGTTTTTTCCCAATTTTTTGGGTTGTCCAAATGGGCAGATTTTGATTCAATAATTAATTTACCTGACCAAAATAAATCTGCAAAACCTGTTCCTGTTTCATCCTTTTTTAGAATTGACTTTTCAAATTGTGCTAAATTTTTTCTGTCTAGTCCGAAGATTTGGAAAAATTCATTTGTAAATGTTTGGGCTTCTGCTCTTTCTGCTCTTGTTCCTCTCCATCTCAAGATGAATGCCTCAGCCTTATCTCGCATTTCATTATTTATTATCTTCATTTTTTTCCTTATTGATTATTTTATTAAACAACTAGTTAAAATTAAACGTGTAATTCACCTTAAGTAAAGTTAAGTAAAGTTAAGTATTAATACATTGTTTATTTAACTTAATAAATGTAATTATAAACTCTATTATTTAATAAAATAATAATCCCCGTGAATCTGCGAAGCAAAGCGGTTCATCACGGGGGTTGTTGTGTCCTCATCGGGTTACCTTGAGAATCACTAGAGTTCTTCCCAGTTTTCAGGAATATTCACTACAATTATCCCTCTATCCCTGAGAGCTGAACTTACTTTCTCGAAGTGTGCTCTTGTCCGATTCGATAAATCCCCGACATAAGTAACAATGAGATTATTTTTAAAAGAAAAAGCATTTTTATACTTTACTTACTTCCCAATACAAAACCGCGAGAATATATTCCCCAAAATTTCATCACTAGATATATCCCCAGTAATGCTTCCCAACTGATACATTGCTTGACGAATATCCATGGCCACGAAGTCAGAACTCACATCCGATTCCAATCCATCTTTAGCACTTTGTAAAGAAGCTTCTGTTTTGTTTAGAGCATCAAAATGACGCACATTGGAAACAATTGTCTCGTTCGCTAAATCGAAATTACCTAGAACTTGCGTTTCCATCCAAGAACGTAATTCATCGATTCCTTTTCCTTCTTTGGCACTGATCGCTATAAAGGTTGAGGTTGAGATTAAGGTTGAGACAGATTCAGAAATATTTCTTAAATCAGCTTTATTACCAATCAATAAAAATTTCTTGTCGGGATATTGAGTTTGTAAATCGTTCACCCATTGAGCTGCAGTTTTGGTATCCATCGAAGCGTGACCTTCAGCTTTTGAACCTTCTTCACTGTAATCACTCATTACCAAGACGATTTGAGCAGATTTGATTTTATCCAATGAACGTTCAATTCCCATTGCTTCGATTGTTTCTGCTCCTTCACGGATTCCGGCTGTATCGATTAATCGGAACAAAATTCCGTTGATATTTAGAGTTTCTTCTATGACATCTCTAGTAGTACCTTCGATGTTACTTACGATGGCTCTGTCTTCTCCTAAAAGCGTATTTAACAATGTGCTTTTTCCTGTATTTGGAGCGCCTACAATTGCAACTGGTACCCCATTTTTTATGGCATTTCCTAATTCGAATGATTTCGCTAATCGGCCGATGTAAAGTAGGACATCATTGACCATTTTATTAAGTTGGGTTCTGTCAGCAAATTGCACGTCTTCTTCCCCAAAATCTAACTCTAATTCAATTAAACTCGCAAAATTGATTAGTTTTTCGCGGATATCTTTCAATTCATTCGAAAATCCACCGCGCATTTGTTTCATGGCGATGTTGTGTGCATTCCTCGATTGAGAAGCAATTAAATCGGCTACTGCTTCGGCTTGAGAAAGGTCCATTTTACCATTCATAAACGCACGCATCGTGAATTCTCCTGGCTCTGCCATTCGACATCCATTGTCTAATAAAAGCTGAATGATTTGTTGTTGAATAAACGGAGAACCGTGGCAACCAATTTCGGCTATTTCTTCGCCTGTAAAACTTTTTCCTTTCGAAAAAATAGTAATCAAAACTTCATCAATGATTTCACCTAACTTGTTTTTAATGGTTGCAAAATGTGCTGTATGCGATTCTTTTCCAACTAAATTTTTCGATGAAATTTTTGAAACGATTGATAATGCTTCATTTCCTGAAATACGAATCAACCCGATTGCCCCTACTCCATTAGCAGTTGAAAGCGCACAAATTGTATCGTTGTTTTGTCCTACGTTTATCATGTTACAAAATTAGAAATTATCTAATGGTAAGCTGCTACTTTATCTCAAAAGTTAACAAAGGAAGCAACATTGAAGATACAGATTGAATTTATTCGATGTGACTAGATGCAATATTAATTCGGCCGTTCCGCTGGAACTTTTATGAATTGGTTTTATTATGCGGAATGAACCGTTGTTCATCCCTATAAGATCGGCCGTTCCGCTGGAACTTGAATACATTATAAAGTTTATGAAATCATTAGGGAAATATAACATTTAATGCATTTATAATCAATATATTAAATAACCAAGTTCCTTCGGAACGACCGAACTTGTAACAATGGATAAAAACCATTGACTAGCAGACAAACATAATCAAGTTCCTTCGGAACGGCCGAATTTGTACCAATGGATAAAATCCATTGCCAATGCCATTACCTTTAGCCATTGCCATTCATCTAATACATCGACCGATGAACCGAAAATAAATCGGAATAAAAATACATTTGCTATATTTGATGAAAATAAAACTTTATAAGTAATGAAAAAAATTATACTTAAATTCATTTTTGTAGGATTTTCTACGTTGATTTTTGCTCAAGAAACTGCAACTACTTCAACGAACTCTGAAAACAGTAAATACAAATTCACGAAGGTTGCGCATTTAGATGCAACGCCTGTTTTAAGTCAAGGAAACACTGGAACTTGTTGGAGTTTTTCTTCTTTGTCTTTTATCGAGTCTGAATTGATTCGTAAAGGAAATAAGAATCCCGCTATTTTATCTCAAATGTATATTTCTCGTAAAGCTTACGAATCAAAAGCTGAGAAATACATCCGTTTAGATGGAAAAGGTAATTTTTCTGAAGGTGGAGCTTTTCACGATATTCCTTATGTAATTGAAAAATACGGTATCGTTCCTCAATCTGTTTACACAGGATTACAACCTGGACAAGAAGAACATGATCATTCTGAAATGTTCAGTGTTTTAAATGGAGCTGTAGGTGGTTTATTAAATTATATGAAAGAAATGGGTTCTAGAGGAATTTCAACTTCTTGGAAACCTGCTTTAAATGGTGTTTTAGATGCTTACTTCGGAAAAGACATCAAAGAATTCGAATTGAATGGTAAAAAATTTACTCCGAAATCATATGCTGCTTCATTAGGATTAAACATGAGCGATTACGTTTCTGTGACTTCATTCAATAATTCTCCGTACAACCAAAAATATGTAATCGAAGTTCCTGATAACTGGATTTGGAAAGAAAGCTACAATGTAGAATTAAACGATTTAGTTGAAATTACAGCAAATGCTTTACAAACTGGTTACACGGTTGCTTGGGGAGCTGACGTAACAGAAAAAGGATTCAGTTACAACGAAGGAATTGCAATTGTTCCTGAAGATCCTTCAACGATTCAAGTAAAAGGGAAAAACAATAAAAATTTCTCAGATGCTGGAGCTGAAAAGAAATCAAATGCATTTTTAGAGCCAGTTAAAGAATTAGTTATTACTCCTGAGGTACGTCAAGCAGCTTACGATAACAAAACAACGACTGATGATCACGGTATGCACATTGTTGGTTTGTACAAAGATCAAAATGGAGCGCGTTATTTCTTAGTGAAAAATTCATGGGGAACAGATAATTACCCGAAAGGTTATTTCTATGTTTCTGAAAATTATTTCAGATATAAAACAATGAATATTTTACTTCACAAAGATGGTATTCAATCTTCTGTTAAAAAGAAAATAGGGTTGTAAGATTTACAAACTAAGTTTATTGAAAGCCTCTCAGATTTTATTTGAGAGGCTTTTTTTTGGGGACATCAATAGGATAGAGTTTAAACTCTATCCTATTGAATATAAAATCTCAATCCGCTAAAACCTGAACATTCTCTCTAGCCAATAAAGCAGTCAATGCAAATGTCGCTAACCAATGTTCTCCCATATAATCACCATCAACAATGGACGGTAAAGAATAAGCCAAATGTTTATCTGCAAGTTTAATTAAATGATTATAACGGGCGTCGTAATTTCCTAAATTATACAAACACCACGCACGACTGAAATTCAATCCATCTAAATGCACCAATTTACCATCCGAACGATCGCTTACAACACCAACTTCCCAATCAAAATTAGGGTTCAACATTTCGGGTAGAAACTTTTCGAACCATAAAATAAATTCACTTTTAGGTAAAACTCGGCGCATCAAATCAACTTCTTCCATCGATGGAGAAAGAAAATCATATCCATTTGGTTCGTAAGCTAAAGGTGAATGAACATCTTTTAAATAAAATTCTTTCGAACGTTTCGTAATACTTTTTTTGAATATATCATTTTTGGTGAATACAGCATAATCATAGGCCATCGTTAAGCCAAATGAAAGATTGATATGGTCACCTGTTCTAATTGGATAATGTAATTTTGGTAAAAACTCAATGTACTTTTCTACTAAATAATCCGCTAAAGGTTGTAGATTTTTCGCCATTACTTTAGCGTCTTTATCTTCCCACGAAAGTAATTCTTGATGTAATTTTAAAATCCAAGCCCATCCGTATGTTCTTTCAAATGAACCATTTAACTTTGTCTTGAAAAAGGCTGTTTCTGTCAAAATATTCTCTTTCGTTAATTGTTGGTTCAATCGTTGGCGAATCAATTTATTATTTTTCAAATGGGGAAATTGTTTCAATAAACGAACCATTAACCAATGTCCGTGAACGGATGAATGCCAATCAAAACAACCATAAAATGCTGGATGCAATGCTTTTGGTGAATGTAAATCAGCACTATCATTTAAAACCTGACCCAATTTATTTGGATATTCTTGCTGAATACATTTCAAAGGCAAACTAGATAATCTTTCTGCTTGAGCGAGGGTCAAAGTAAGATTTTGCTTCGACGTTTTCTGTTTATCTAATTGATTTACTTTGGTAGTACAAGCCACCAAAAAGAAAAGAGGGAAAATGTATTTAAACATTGGATGTAGTTATAGTATAAAAATAAAATGCGAATATAATCTAAATGTGTGAATTGGTTGTTTGTTCGGTTTGTTCGGTTTGTTCGGTTTGTTCGGTTTTGAATCATAGGATAGGGTTTAAACCCTATCCTATGATTCAAAACCGCATTTCAAACCAAAACATAAATCAAAATCAACAAAACATTAATTATCTATTTATTACTAGATTTCCTTTTGGAAAATCTATTCAAATTTTATATATTTGTTTAATACAAAACAGGGGCCATGCAACAATTACTTCTAAATATTTCAGATTCAAGTAAAGTTAATCAACTTATGAATTTGTTGAGTACCCTTAATTATGTTAAGGTTGAAACGTATATTGAGGAAAACATTGTTGTTTCTGAGGCTGAAAAAAAGCTGATGATGGAACGTGTTAACAATGCTAAAGCTGAAGATTTTAATAACTGGGATGACTTTATTGATACTTTTAAAGTATAAAATCAATGAAGAAATTTAAGGTTTTAATTCTTCCTCAAGCACAAGATGACTTTCGAGATGCTGTAAAATACTATAAAGAAATAGACGAAAAATTAGGAAAAAGATTCGTTAAAATCACCAAATCTACAGTCAATGATTTGAAGAAAACAGCAATGTATCAAATCAAATACGAACAAATGAGACTTCGTATAATTCATAAATTCCCATACACAATTCATTACATTGTAAATGAAGAAGAAAAAACCATTCATATTTATGGGATTAGATACGCTCCATTAAACCCCGAAACCTGGCCTCGTTCTGATTAGTTTAATCTAGTAGAACAAATCTAGAAGTTTGGAAAAAGGAAACAATGAAAGATAATTTTTGTGTTAAAAATCCTAAAATTTAACCTCTTGCAATAAAAAACTTGACGATTTTGGTGCTGTTGGATTAAACAACTCATCTAATTTTGCATTCAACACATAATATTTATCGCCTACGATTGTTCCTGTTGTAGGAAATGAATTTTCACTTTTTACCGTTTTTACAATCGTTGACTTCGCCCAATTATCTTGACTTTTAACTTGGTAGATTTCTTTTTTAGCATTTGAAATAACGATTAATTCATTCGCTATTTTGTTATATATCAATCCATCAGCTCCTGGGAAAACAGCTCCATTTATTTTTTGAATATCAACTGGATTTTTAGTTGAAACTTTGAACAATTCACCTGAATTCGATTTCGCAACAATTAGATAACCATCGGGATGTAAAACAATTCCATTTAAATTAAATCCTTCACCTTTCCATAATTCAGAAGTTGAAAAAACAGAAGTTGTTCCATCTAACGCAATCTTATAGATAAATGGAGAAAAACTATTGGTAATATATACATTACCAAGATGATCATGTGCTATGTCATTCGCGAAATTGAAACCTTTAGGATTCAATGCTCCTAAATCTTTAGAGAAAACTTTCTTTCCTGTTTTTGTATCATAAGCAATTAATTTGGCCAATTTACGTTGTGTTTCAGGTAAAGTTTTTACAGAAACTCCCGGATCAGAAACACATACATACAGTGTATTCGTTTTATCATTCAATGAAAGTCCAATCGCTGAAACAAGTTCCGGTGAATTCACAAATTCAGTATACACTCCTTGTTTATCAACTTTACCAATTTTCCCATAATGCAATGAACTAACAAAAAACACTTCCTGACTTTCACTGTAAGCTACTCCTTCAGGATACAATTCTGTTGAAGTAAATTGAATATTTTGAGCGAAAGAAAAAACACTTGAAATCAATGTTATACTACTTAAAATGGCAATTCGTTTAATAGAATGAAACATAAATGAAAAAATATAAAACAATTAAAAGTAAAGATAAT